>NZ_JBIDFF010000014.1:0-66381 GCF_046635645.1 Gilliamella sp. BG2 | reverse complement strand
GAACTATACCAGTTAAATGTATTGGTTTACGTGCTGTAATAAAAAACGGCGTGATAGTAACAGTTAAATGAGGAGAATAATTATGACTAAACAATTAACTTTCATCGGTCACAGCGACGATATTTTTAGTGTATCAATAAATGGAAAACCTGTCGAAGAGATCGACTGTTTCGATAAACTAGCGCGATATAAAGTTAGTTCCGGCGAAAATCAGCTTTACGTCATCGGTGAGTACGTTACTCCCTGCGTTTGGATGATTGGCGTTGCTCCAGTAAATGAAGGTATACCAATTCCAAATTGGAATATTCAGTTAATTAATGGCCACAATTACAGCCCAACTTTAAAAATTGAATGCCCAGATGATGTAAAAATCAAAAAATGTTAAACAATATCCCCCATTGGGGGGGGGGACCCTAATGAATTAACATCCAAATTGGTGAAAAATATGAAAGGTGAAAAATTTAGCAAGCTAATGAAACAACGAACTCTAAAGATTAATGATGTACTAATTGCTCTTGGTTACGATACAGAATGTTATTGCGATGGTTGTTATGAGATACAAGGTCGTAATGATTTATTTCGCGTGAGAGTTCTACCGACGGAAAACGTCGTTCAAATCGGTATTAAAAAGACATTCGACCGTTGGGCTAATTCTGTAGATGCATATTTTGAAATACCTGTAACCGTTGATCAATTTAAAGCCGAGTTAACGCGTGTAACAAAATTATTAAGAGGTGAGAAATGAAAAAACCACTAAAAACAACTGATAAGCTATACGACCCAAAAAATCGATTTAATGAGATGTTTACTATTGGGCACCCATTTTTAAGTCATTACGATAGACATATAACTGCTATGACACGTGAGCGGTTGGATAGTAAATCTGATATCGCAACTGAGCTGAGCTGGAGAGATTGGCAAATTGAACAACTTAATGAACGTATTGATGAATTGGAATCACAAAAACACATCGGCGGTACCAGTGGTAAATTTCCACCACAAAAACAATACAGGGCTAATATTGTAGCTTTTTTTAATAATTTAAGGGGTAAAAATGACTAATAAATATTATATATACGTTAAATGCAAACGGTGCAAAGGAACTGGGAGAGTTACCGATCACATGATGGGAGTATGCGGATTTGGACTTGGATATCTAGCGCAAAAACTCGATAGCGGATTTAAGTCTGAATGCCCAAAATGTGACGGGTACGGTAAAGTTAAAAAGAGGGTTTACAGTGAATAAATACAGTAAGTTACCGAGTGTTATTTGTTGATGAGAGATGAGAAAAGATTATAGGAGTAAATAATGACAGAGTTAACAAAAAAGCAAAAAAACGTGTTAGATGCTATAAAAGAATTTATTAAAACTAATGGATACCCGCCAACTCGCTCGGAAATGGCTAGCTTTTTTAATTATAAATCCGCTAACGCAATAGAATGTTTTTTTAAATCATTACAGAAAAAGGGGCACATAAAAATCATCAAAGGGATAGCAAGAGGAATTATTTTAGTTGATAGAGAGGTGTAAGCATGGCGGAATCAATTATATTAACAGATGATGAACTGCATATGTTAACTGGCAAAAAAAGAAAAAATTTACAAATACAATGGTTAAAAGAAAACAAATTTTGCTTTCATATCAATTTGCTTGGTAAACCAATAATCTTGCGTTCATCATTGAATCAAAAAGTAAGCATTGAACAAAAACAACAACAAGAGCCGGATTTTGGAGCTTTAAATGGCAAGGAACCGTAAAGACAAAAAAGACAATATCCTCCCTCCTCGCGTGTCAAAAAATAAATATTCATACTATCTAAAAACCAGAGAAAACAAAACCGTTACACTAGGCTCGATAAATATGAGTATGGTAGAGTTGTGGGCGAAGTATGAGGGGGTTATTGCTGAACAAAAAGAGGAAATGACGTTTAGCAAGCTGTGGAGCATGCACTTAAATAGCGCTGCTTTTCATAAACTGTCATCACGCTCACAAGAGGATAAATTACGAGGAGCAAAAAAAATATTACCCGTTTTCGGGCATATAAACGTTAATAATATCAAGCCGGAACATATCAGGCGCTACATGGACATCAGGGGCGAGCAAAGCAAAGTGCAAGCAAACCATGAGTTATCTTATATGTCTGTAGCGTTTGGCTGGGGCTATGAGCGCGGGTATTGTAAAATGAATCCATGTTCTGGGGTTAAAAAATTCAGCATTCAAGCAAGAGATAAATATATTGAAGATATAGAATATTACACTATTTATGATGAAGCGATAGATATACTAAAAGTGGCAATGGAAATATCGTATCTGTGCGCAGTTCGGGAAGGTGATATATTCAAGCTAAAGCACAGCCAAATACTCAAAGAAGGTATTTACATAAAACAAGGTAAAACAGGAAAAAGGCAAATCAAACAATGGACAGAACGACTAACCGATGCAATTAATTTAGCTAAAAAATTATTTCCACCGTCTTCTTCTGACTCTCTCGTGCTACAAAATAAATCAGGAGGCAAGCTAATCCAGAAGACTTTTAACTCATACTGGTTGGATGCAAAACGAAAAGCAGAAGAAAAGCTTGGCAGAAAAATCAATTGCACATTTCATGATATTAAAGCCAAGGCTATTTCGGACTACGACGGAGCAACTAAAGATAAACAGCTATTTAGTGGTCACAAGACCGAGGCTCAGGTTAATACATATGACAGAAAAGTGAAAGTAACACCAACATTAAACCCGCCAAAAAAAGAAGATTTATTCTAACTGTATATTCTAAGTTAATTCCAAGCATTGATTGTTTTAAAGTGACAAGATTTTATCTTATTGATTTTCTTTATGAAAGATGGAGGCGCGTCCCGGAGTCGAACCGAGGTAGACGGATTTGCAATCCGCAGCATGGCCACTCTGCCAACGCGCCTTGGTGGTCTATCTGAATAGGCTGCAAATATTATCACTGGCTTGACTAATCGTCAAGATTAAATAGATTATAATTACAGCAGTCACTTTATTTTTAACTAACCACAGTAAGAGTAAACAGCATATTTCCCAAAAAGATCGCACAAAATATGTGTTTAAATTTAATTTTATGCTAGAGCAAATTGTACAATATTATTCTGATGTTTCGGGATATTTATAGATCCAGGTAATATCTGGATAATTAGCGAATGCATTTGGAAATAAATAAACACCACTTAGAAATGGAAAATTAATTGATTGCCAATTAACATTAAAATCAGGTTGAAATTTGATGATGGAATCAAAAAGTAACGTTGTACAATAAAGATGTGGCTCTTCACGGGGGGCTAATATGAAAGCTTCACCTTGCTTTGTTAAAATGTAGGATTTACTAGCATTGTTTACAGTAATTTGAGAAACTACTGTAAACAACGCTAGTAAATCATAAAAATAATGCTATATAATCAAATGATTGCAAAGTAATATGGAATAATAACTACTATTTAAAATTTAAAAGGATATCTTGCCAACTTTGATCTAATTTAGCTTCAATAATCATTGGTTTATGTTGGATTGGATGTTTGATTTCAAGTTTGCTTGCATGTAACATCAATCGTTTGATATTAAAATAAGTTGCAAATGCACGATTTTGATGTAAATCACCATGTTTGCTATCCCCCAATATCGGATGGAAAATATGTTTCATATGGCGACGTAGTTGATGTTTACGACCGGTTTGTGGTTTTAATTCAACAAAACTATACCTTGCTGTTTCAAATTTGCCAACCTTAATCGGAACTTCAATTTTGCTGATAGATTTGTAAAATGTGACGGCATCTTGTGCTGGTTTATTCTTATTAGTAAATTTATCTGCAATTTTATCTAATTCTTCAACTAACGGGTAATCAATCACCGCTTCCCCCTCAAGATAACCTCGCACTATTGCATGATACGTTTTTTCAATTTGTTTTTTTGCAAATTCTTCTGACATAATTCTTGCTACATCACTAGAAAGGGCAAACAACAAAACACCAGAGGTTGGTCTATCTAGCCTATGTATAGGGAAGACATGTTGACCGATTTGATCACGCAATGTTTGCATCACAACAACTGTTTCAGTTTTATCTAACCAACTGCGATGCACAAGCCAACCAGATGGTTTGTTAATGGCAATTAAGTCATCATCTTGATAAAGAATTTCAAACATAGAATATTTATTAAAATATCAATTATAAAAAGAGTTCTTCAAGCTCTTTAGCTATACTAGGGCCGTTATTATCACCAATGGCATAATTCGCTTTGGCTTTCACTTCATCATCAGCATTACCCATCGCAATCCCTAATCCAGCAATAGATAACATACTTATGTCATTATAACTGTCACCAAAAGCGACTATTTCGCTTAAATCAATATTTTCGTGCTCTGCCCAGTGAGTTAACCCATTCCCTTTGGTATTTCCTTTAACTGCTACATCTGCTCGATTTGTCCAAGACCATTCACACGAAAACACTCCTAAGGAATCAACTGCATTTGAAAATTGTTGTAAAGCAGGTATATTATGACTACTTGTTGCAAATTTAAAAATAGCGTCAGATTGCTCAATAACTTTTTCAAAATCATCTACTTTTTTAATTTCAGGTTGTAAAAACTCAGGCAATGATTTAACCCACTTAAAAAAGCTTTCTAGATGATCATCTAACAATTCATAAGTCATCATTTTGTCAGTATAAATTAATGTATGAATACCATATTGATTGACAAGATTTAGTAGCATTCGAGCCTGATCTTTCGTCATTGGTTTAGCGGCAAAAGCGTTTTGTTTCTCAAAATCATAGAGATAAGATCCATTACAACAAATTGCCGGGGTTGATAATTTGAGCTGATAGTAATAAGGATAAATTACAGAATGATGCCGCCCTGAAACTAAAATAACTTTCACACCTTTAGCTGTAATTTTTTCAATGGCCGCTATTGTTTCTGGTAAAATTAAACGATTGCCGGCTAACAACGTACCATCCATATCAAAGGCTACGGCTTTATACTTCATATAATACCTCTTCTCATTTCTGATCTTAGCTATAAAGACTGACTAAGTACTAAAAGTTCAATAAAATTATAATTCTATTTTTTGACGACCAACAAACGAATGCGATAAGGTGGTACCATCTACCATTTCGAGTTCACCACCAACTGGAACACCATGAGCTATTCTTGTTGCTGTTACATTAAACTCTGCACACATTTGCGCAATATAATTAGCTGTTGCATCACCTTCGACGGTGGGATTAGTGGCTAAAATAACTTCGCTGATCGATTCCGAAGATAGCTTTTTTTTCAATAAATCAAGACCTATATCACTAGGGCCAATACCATCTAAAGGTGATAAATGCCCTAATAATACAAAATAGCGGCCACTATACTGTCCTGTTTGTTCAATAGCTACTATATCTGCTGGAGTTTCAACCACACAAAGCTGCTCACTACTTTGACGACGAGCATTTGCGCAAATAGTGCAGGTTTCTTGTTCGGTAAAAGTTCGGCATTCCTTGCAATGGCCGATATTTATCATTGCTTCATGTAGCTCATGAGCTAATTTAATGCCACCTTGTCGATTTCGTTGTAATAAATGAAAGGCCATTCGTTGCGCCGATTTTGGACCAACGCCAGGTAAACAACGCAATGCTTCCATAAGTGATTCTAATAATGGGCTTATTTGCATGAATTATTTGGTTCCCACATATTTGAGTTTTAAGATAATAATACCTTTTTTAAAAAATCTATCAAACAAGAATTATTCTATTGTTTAATTAACTAACGATAAAATCAAAAAGATTGCAGAAAATAAGTAGGTAGGATGTTACATAACGGACAATCTATGTTATAAAAGCACATATTCAAATATATAACATTATTATGTATAAATTTTTAGGCTATCTTTTGTTCTTGCTACGATGATAACTTTTTGGTTCTTCACCTTTAAAAAGGCGCATAATGTTATTATTATGGCGAACAATAATCAAACACGAAAGCATTGCAACTGGTAAAGTAAGCTCAGGTTTGAATAACCAAACATAAAATGGTGCCATAAGAAAACCAACAACTGCAGCTACCGAAGAATATCCTGTAATTAGTAAAGTAAGTAACCAAGTTAAAATAAAGCAACCTGTAAAATCAAACCCAATTGGAGCCATCATACCTAACGCAGTTGCAACTCCTTTTCCTCCACGAAAATGAAAAAAACAGGGGAAAATATGTCCTAAACAAGCAAAAATACCAATAATACCTAAAAAGAAAGGTGTAATACCAATCCGATATGAAATATAAACAGGAATTGTACCTTTTAACATATCAAAGATTAAAACAAAAATGGCTGGTAATTTGCCATTGAGTCGTAAAATATTGGTTGCTCCAGGATTGTGAGATCCATGTTCTGAAGGATTAGGTAAATGCATGATGCGACTAATGATCATTGCACCAGAAAGAGAGCCCAAAATATAGGCGACTATGATCATCAATACAATTAGCAATGTCAAAATACACCCCCTTTCATCAACCACCCATGCTGATAATTGCACTTAAGAATCTTACCAAACTCGTCGTAAATCCAGTTTCTGTCTATTTTCAGTACTTATTTAACTATAATATTAATTAAAGTATATAAAAAGACTGGGCGTTGCTCCTAGCCCGTTCTTTATATGCTATATTAATAATAATCCTAGACTACTTTTTGTTTTTCCAACAACGGTTTTAAATATTTTCCAGTGAAGGAATGTTTAGATTTCGCAACCTCTTCTGGCGTCCCTTCGGCAATAATTTCTCCGCCACCATTACCACCTTCTGGTCCTAAGTCCACAATCCAGTCTGCTGTTTTAACTACATCCAAATTATGCTCGATAACAACGATAGTATTGCCTTTATCTCGCAAAGAATGTAATTGCGTTAATAATTGTTTCACATCAGCAAAATGTAGCCCAGTTGTTGGTTCATCTAAGATATACAAAGTACGACCAGTATCTCGCTTAGATAATTCTTTTGCAAGTTTTACTCGTTGCGCTTCACCACCCGATAATGTTGTTGCTGACTGTCCAATGGTAATATAAGAAAGCCCAACATCAATCAATGTTTGCAGTTTGCGTGCTATCATTGGCACGGCATCGAAAAACTCGCGACCTTCTTCAACTGTCATATTTAAAATTTCGTTAATAGACTTTCCTTTATATTTGATCTCTAGGGTCTCACGGTTATAGCGAGCACCATGACACTGATCACAAGGAACATAAATATCAGGCAAAAAGTGCATTTCAACTTTGATTAAACCATCACCTTGACAAGCTTCACAGCGTCCACCCTTAACATTAAAACTAAAGCGACCTGGATTATAGCCTCGAGCTCGAGATTCTGGTACACCAGCATAAAGTTCACGGATAGAAGTAAAAAATCCAGTATAAGTTGCTGGATTAGAACGTGGCGTACGTCCAATTGGGCTTTGGTCAATCGCAATTACTTTATCAAAATGGTTAAGTCCTTTGATTGATTTATAGGGTGCTATTTCAGTTTTTTCTGCACCATTGAGTTGGTTTTGGGCAAGGGGATATAAGGTATCATTAATTAAGGTTGATTTTCCCGAGCCTGATACACCAGTGATACATGTAAATAAGCCAACTGGAATATTTAATGTCACATCTTTAAGATTATTACCGGTTGCACCAATAAGTGATAACATTTTTTTCTTATCGACTTTGGTGCGAATAGTTGGTATTTCAATTTTTTCTTTACCGGATAAATATTTTCCTGTTAAAGATGTTTTACATGCCATTATTTGTTTGGGTGTTCCCTGAGCAACAACTTCACCACCATGAACCCCTGCCCCAGGACCAATATCAATCACATAATCAGCAGCCATAATAGCTTCTTCATCATGTTCAACGACTATAACAGTATTACCTAAGTCACGTAAATGCGTTAAAGTGTCAATCAGACGAGTATTATCTCGCTGATGCAATCCAATAGAAGGTTCATCTAACACATACATCACGCCAACAAGACCTGCACCAATTTGGCTTGCTAATCGAATACGTTGTGCTTCACCACCTGATAATGTTTCAGCGGATCTTGAAAGCGTTAAATAGTTAAGTCCAACGTTAATCAAAAATTGTAAACGATCGTTTATCTCTTTCAAGATTTTTTCTGCAATTTGAGCTCGTTGCCCTGTCAATGTCAATTTATCAAAAAAATCCTTGGCTTGTTGCGTACTTAAATCACTAATTGTTGGTAAATTTGTATCATTAATAAACACATTTCTTGCTGCCGTACATAACCTCGAACCATTACAACAAGGACAAGGTCGATGACTAATATATTTTGCTAGCTCTTCACGGATAGTTTGTGATTCAGTTTCTTTATACCGACGAGCTAAATTATTAATAATCCCTTCAAATGGATGTTTACGCTTAACCACATCACCACGATCGTTTGAATAAACAAACTGAATTTCGGTATTACCTGAACCATTTAATAAAATATTTTTTATCTTTTCAGGTAATTTCTCATACGGTTTATCAATGTCAAACTTATAATGATCTGCTAATGATTTTAGCATCTGGAAATAGTAAAAATTGCGACGATCCCAACCTTTAATCGCACCAGCAGCTAATGAAACTTCTGGCATCTGAACAATACGTTTTTGATCAAAATATTGTTGCACCCCCAAACCATCACACTCAGGGCACGCACCAGCGGGATTATTGAACGAGAATAATCTCGGTTCTAATTCAGAAATACTGTAACCACAAATAGGACAAGCAAAATTAGCCGAAAACAAATATTCTTCAGCTTGTGGATCATCCAAATTGGCCACTTTAACAATACCATTAGTGATCGAAAGAACCGTTTCAATCGACTCTGCTAAACGAAGTTTTAAGTCGTCACGAATACGAAAACGATCAACAACAACTTCAATGGTATGTTTTTTTTGCAATTCAAGAATTGGCGGATCAGAAAGATCATATACATCACCATCCACTCGTACCCGAATATAACCACTAGCAGCAAGTTGCTCGAACAGTTTAACAAACTCCCCTTTACGCTCAGTAACCACAGGGGCAAGTAGCATATAACGATTATCAGTCGGTAACGCCATGATGCTATCGACCATCTGTGATATCGTTTGTGCAGCTAACGGTAAATGATGATTTGGACAACGAGGTTCTCCAATTCGAGCAAAAAGCAAACGTAAGTAATCATAAATTTCAGTGATAGTCCCTACTGTCGAACGAGGGTTATGCGAAGTTGATTTTTGCTCGATCGAAATTGCAGGTGATAATCCTTCAATATGATCTACATCAGGTTTTTCCATCAATGATAAAAACTGACGAGCATACGCCGACAACGATTCAACATAGCGTCGTTGCCCTTCGGCATATAAAGTATCAAATGCTAACGAAGATTTACCTGATCCAGAAAGACCTGTAATAACAACTAATTTATCTCTTGGAATGGTTACATTAATGTTTTTTAGATTGTGCGTTCTCGCACCACGAATATCGATATCTTTGATTGACATAGATCTCTTCTTTGTTGTGTTTTTTAAACAAAATGGATAGAAAATTAACTGTATATTATACCAGTAACATTTGATTAAATATACAACTATATAGCTGAATATACTACTTGGCTAATTTTATACTAAAACACAGTGTTACCTGAAACTTTTTGACAAAAAATAAACTAAAATTTTTATTTCTACCGCAGAGAAAAACGGTCATTAATAACCGTCATTTGTTGATTTAACTTAGTATATCAATTTTGGAGTCGCATCAACAGGAATAATTGCGCCGCGATATTGTATAACCGTGCCAGCCACCAAATGCCCCTGTAATGCTGACTGAGAAGGGTTCCTTCCACTTAAACGAGCCCCAAGATAACCAGCACTAAATGAATCACCAGCGGCCGTAGTATCAATCACTTTATCTTTAGTGATTTTATTAGCAGGAACTTCAAAACGACCATCAGCAGAATCAATAATACAGTTATCACTGCCACGTTTAATAACAATTTCAGTTACACCAAATTGTTTTGTACGCTCAATAATTTGCTCATAAGGTAGCTTACCCCATAATAAATCTTCGTCATCTAATGTTAAAAATGCAATATCTGTAAAGCTAAGAATATCAGCATAAACACTACGAGCCAAATCAAGGCTACTCCATAAACATGGACGAAAATTATTATCAAAAATAACTTTACCACCATTAGCTTTAACACGTTTTAAAAGATCTAATAACTTAAGGATACTTTCAGCATCTAAAATAGCAATACTAATACCGCTCAAATATACATAATCATAATGTTCAATTTGCTGAATTATTCTATCTGTTTCAGTTGTTTTCAACCAAAATTTAGCAGCAGCATCATTACGCCAATAATAAAAAGACCGTTCACCATGTTCATCAGTAACAATAGAATAAAGCCCCGGCATTTTATCAGACATTCTTTGTACTAAATCTGTTTGAATGTTTTCTGTTTGCCAACAATCTAACATTTCTTGACTGAAGGGATCGGTACCAAGCCCGGTTACATAATGTATTGAAAAATCATTATCTTTTAGTAAACGAGACAAATAAATCGATGTATTAAGCGTATCACCACCAAAACCACGCGTAGTCGAATCCTGATTCATCGACAATTCAATCATACATTCGCCAATAACAGCTATTTTTGTAGCCATATTATACTTATCATCTTTAACCTTTTTATAAATAATCTAACGCGATTTTTACCACAACTTTGCGAACTGTTTCGATATTATTATCAATTGCACAAAGCGGTTTATGCACTTCATTAGGTAAAAACACGATAAAATCATTTGGGTGTAATATCAACAAGGTCTCTTCTTTTGGTGTTTCGATAAAGGCAATATCATTTTCTACTAATTTATTATCTAACACTTTGGTATACGGAGGTAACGTACTTACTGCCATACCCTCTTGCCCAACTAAAACAATCTGAACGTCAATATATTTTTCATGATATTCTGGATCAGCATCGTGGATATATCGCGATGCACTATCTGACACCATAAAAAACATATTATCACCATCAATATCGTAACGCCCCACAGGCGTGTTATTATTGACATTATCTTTAATATATTCAATTGATTGCTTAATTTTTTCGGGTAAATAAGGAACTAACCCTAAATGATTAATATTACCTAAAATCATACCAAATTATCCTTAAAAATATTGATGAAAATTAATACAAATAACCAAATTAGTTGTAACTAACTTATACTATGATAAATTTAATTAGATTGATAAAGAGTATATACATAAGTCACTTATTTTCGTAGATTATTTGACATATTTCTTCACATTCGTTTGTTTTCATCACGTTGATAATATGTGATAACTGTGATTTAAATATAGGTTGTTGAGTTATTAATTGTTCGGCCTTTTCAATGATTGCGGTCTTTTTCGATTCTGGGATAAATTTTGCGTAATTTTCAGCTGACTGTTCTAATGTGGTGATAATATCCAATTTAGATTGTTCAGTTAAACAGTCTGGTAAAGCAATCCACTTAAATCCACCGTAGTAATATTTTAACATTTCTGATTGCATCATTTTCACACTATACTGTATGACTCCACCTCTTTCATTATCGGGAAGTTCTTTATAAAACTGATTAATATGGGGAGATATTGCCGCAAAATATTTTATATTAAAAGTACTTAATAAAATAATTTCTTGTTGAAATCGTTTTAGGTTATTCGTTAGATCTTGGCTGGTTATTTCGTTTGATTTATTTGATGAAAAGGTTAAATAAATCTCAACTATATGGTTGATATAATTGGTTATATCTAATTTCTCATCTATTTTATCTTTTGAAAAATTCTCAAGAAGTTTGGGATCAGTAAATTGGCTAAGAATTTCTTTACCTTCTTTTGTATATAACCTAGGTAATGTTTTTTGCGCTTCAAATTTTTTGGTTAATTGATAGAGCCTCGTGCGTTCTGAGTGATAATTTAAACCTGTAGCATTCGCAAAGCAACTAGTTAAAATTAATATGACACTTATTATTAACTTCATCATTTGTTATTCCTTATTTTATAATTGTCAAAATTTGGTTACTTAGCCTTGGCAATTTGCGCTTTTAGCATGGCTAGCCTACTTTGCCCTTGTTGCATTTTTTTTTCAGGTGATAATTCGTTACGCTGATCTTGCCACTCTAAGTCGTCTTGTGGCAGTTCTAATAAAAATCGACTCGGTTCAACTTGAAGTGTCTCGCCAAATTGTTTACGTTGCCGGCTAAAAGAGAAAGTCAGTTCTCGTTGCGCCCGAGTAATACCAACATAAGCTAAACGGCGCTCTTCTTCAATGTTATCTTCATCAATGCTAGTTTGATGAGGTAATAAACCTTCGGACATGCCAATCAAGTAGACATAAGGAAACTCTAATCCTTTAGATGCATGTAGTGTCATAAGTTGTACTTGGTCGAGTTCTTCTTCGGACTCGTTACGTTCTAACATATCACGCAAAGTAAATCTCGCGACAGCTTGTTCAAGTGTCATTGCTTCATCAATATCATCACCTTGCAACATATCATTTAACCAACTGACCAATTGTTCTACATTCCGCATACGCATTTGCCCTGATGTTGGGGATGATGAGGTTTCATAAATCCAGCTCTCATAATGAATCCCGTGTAGAAGTTCATAAATAGCTTCCATGGGTTCAGTATGAGATTTTTGAATAAGGGCATCAAACCATTGTATGAATTCTTGTAATGACTCCATACGTTTACCTGAAAGCAATTGGGTCAACCCCATATCATGGCTTGCTTGATATAAACTAACACCTCGATGATTAGCCCATTCGCCAAGTTTTTGAATAGTTGCTGGACCAATTTCTCGTTTTGGTGTGTTGATAATACGAATAAACGCATTATCATCATCTGGATTAGTTAATAATCGCAAATATGCCATTAAATCTTTAATTTCAATTCGAGCAAAAAATGATGTACCGCCAGAGATTCGATACGGTATCCGATATTGCATGAGTATCTTTTCAATTAGTCGTGCCTGATGATTGCCACGATATAAGATAGCGTATTGACCATATTGACTGTTATGCGCAAAACGATGGCCAATAAGGTGATTAATAACTTTTTCGGCTTCATGCTCTTCGCTATCGGCTGAAATAACTTTTAATGTTTCACCATAACCCAGTTCTGAGAAAAGTTTTTTTTCAAAGATATGTGGATTATTTTCGATTAAGATATTCGCCACTTTTAAAATTCGACCCGATGATCGGTAATTTTGTTCTAATTTGATCACTTCTAAATTAGGAAAATCTTGTTTAAGTAATACTAAATTTTGTGGTCGTGCACCACGCCAAGAGTAAATAGACTGATCATCATCACCAACAACAGTAAATTTAGCTCGGTTACCAACTAGTAATTTGATAAATTCGTACTGACTTGTGTTTGTGTCTTGATATTCATCAACCAACAAATAACGAACTTTGTTTTGCCATTTTTCGCGAACTTCTTCGTTGGTTTTTAATAAGAGTGTGGGCAATAATATAAGATCATCAAAATCTAATATACTGCAAGCTTTTAATTGTTTTTCATACAATTGATAACAGTGAGCAAATAGTTTCTCTTTATTCGTCTGCGCTCTTGCCATCGCAATAGTTGAATCAACAAGATCATTTTTCCAATTTGAGATTGTTGAGCGTAATTGATTAATTAGATCCTTATCATCTTCTAACCATTGATGAGTTAGTTCCTTGAGTAGCGCTGTTTGATCATGATCATCAAATAATGAGAAATTAGATTTAATTCCCAGATGAGTATACTCTCGGCGAATAACATCCAATCCTAGCGTATGGAATGTTGATATTTTAAGCCCTCTTGCTTCTTGTTTACTAAGTGCTTGGGCTATACGTTCTTTCATTTCGCGTGCGGCTTTATTCGTAAAGGTAACCGCAACAATATGGCGTGGTAAATATTCTTTAACACGAATTAAATAGGAAATTTTGTTAATGATAACCCGAGTTTTGCCAGAACCTGCCCCAGCTAAAACAAGGCAAGGTCCTGAAACATATTCAACGGCTTTTTGTTGACTTGAATTTAAACGCACAGAATAAAACCATTAGGAAAAATGTGAGCTAGTATATAACGATATACTAGCAACGCGCAATTAGCGTCATTATTGAGCAAATATAATTGCTATTTTTTAAATATTATTTGATGAATGTTAAAGCCTGTTCAACAACCTCGATCCCTGCCCCTTTTTTATGCGTATTTTCGCTAAGATAGCGCCGCCATTGCCTTGCTCCTTTACGTCCATTAAATATACCTAAAGTATGCCGCATAATATGGTTAAGTTGCGCACCTTGCATTAGCTGTTGTTCGATATAAGGGTAAAGTGCTTGAATAGCAGATAGAGGATCAATGACGGGAGCATTTGTGCCAAAAATTTGCGTATCAATTTCAGTAAGTAACACTGGATTTTGATATGCCTCTCGCCCAACCATTACACCATCAACATGCTGTAAATGGCATTTTATTTCATCAATTGTTTTTATGCCACCATTGATGGCTATAGTTAAATTGGGATAATCTTGTTTCAATTTATAAACACGTTCATAGTCAAGTGGCGGAACCTCACGATTTTCCTTTGGGCTTAATCCTGATAACCATGCTTTGCGCGCATGTACAATAAATGTTTTGGTGTAAGGCATTACCTTCTCAATAAATTGACACAAAAAAGTATAGCTATCGCAATCATCAATACCAATTCTTGTTTTTACCGTGACGGGAATATCAACCTGATCTTGCATCTGAGCGATACAATCGGCAACCAAATTTGGATTTCCCATTAAACAAGCACCAAACATACCATTTTGTACGCGATCTGATGGACATCCTACATTTAAGTTGATTTCGTCATAACCACGTTCTTGCGCTAATTTTGCACATTGTGCTAATGCGTTAGGATCGCTACCGCCTAGTTGCAAGCTAAGTGGATGCTCTTCATTGTTGAAAGCTAAATAATCACCTTTTCCAAATAAAATTGCGCCTGTAGTCACCATTTCGGTATATAGCAATGCTTTTTTTGTTAAAATTCGATGAAAATAACGGCAATGTTTATCTGTCCAATCTAACATTGGGGCAATAGAAAAACGATTTAAACTTGAACTATTATGCAAAAAATTACCTCGACATTAATTTAAAAAATGCTATTTTATTCGCCACGTTCAAATAGAGCAATAATATAAGGAATAAAAATGAATACAAATCAAACAAATACAATTTCTTTTCAAATAACTGAATTATTAATAAAACATATGCGTTTTATCGCTACTATGCAACAAGTTTTTGGTGTTATTTTTATAATTGCTGGCGCTTTTACATGTCTAGGAATAATTACTGCTATTGTTGGCATCCCACAAATTTTTGCTGGAGCCAAACTTTTCAAATCGGGAAGTGCATTTAGCTTAGCTGCAAGTCTTCGAAAAGGAGACGATATCGTTGATGCTATAGAAAATATTTATGGCTATTGGAAATATTTTCTAATTACATTTATCGCTTCGATTGTATTTATTGTTTTATACATTGTAATTATTATTTCTATTCTTGTTACATACAGTAATGGTTATTACTAACAATTATTACTTTAATCTAAAGACTACTGATCTTCTAATTTTGGCACCTTTTCAAGTAAGTATCTAGTAGCATTGTTCTAGGCATAACGAGTTGCTATTGTTAATTTTTGGCGAGATTAAAATATGGCAACATCTTTATGCCTTTTGATTGAGAAATCAACAGTCTTAGTATTGTTAACAAAATTAAGGCGCACAATGTGCCTTAATAAATATGTTAACTATAAATATGGCTATTTAACTGTTTTTTCACTACGTGATAAGCCAATAATTCCTGAACGGACGGTTTCGATAATATTGCATGTTTCACGAATTGAGGATAAAAATGAATCTAGTTTTTCACTAGTACCCGATAGTTGTACAATATAATGTGTTGCAGTAACATCTACGATCGATCCTCTAAAAATATCGGCACAACGTTTAACTTCATCACGTGCTTGTGAACCTTTTGCTTCTACTTTTACTAGCATGATTTCACGCTCTACATGCGGGCCTTCGGTTAAATCATGAACACGGTAAACATTAACAAGTTTATGCAATTGCTTTTGGATCTGTTCAATCACATGCTCATCACCCGAGGTCTGAATTGTCATGCGGTGCATGGTTGGATCTTCAGTCTGCGCAGTGGTGATAGTTTCGATATTAAAACCACGTTGCGAAAACAAGCCGATAATTCGTGATAATGCGCCTGGTTCGTTTTCGGTTAAGATTGATAATATATAACGCATTAGGTTCTCTCCGTTTTACTAAGCCACATTTCGTTCATTGCACCACCTCGAACCTGCATTGGATATACATGTTCAGTCGCATCAGTCATAACATCAACAAAAACTAAACGGTTTTTGATTGCCAGTGCTTGTTTCAGTTTAGATTCTAGTTCCTCACGCTTTGTTATTACCATACCAACATGACCATAGGCTTCTGCAATTTTAGCAAAATCAGGTAGAGATTCCATATAAGAACTTGAATGGCGTCCAGAATAAATCATATCTTGCCACTGTTTAACCATGCCTAAGAAGCGGTTGTTCAAATTTAAAACCAGTACTGGTAAGCCATATTGCAATGCGGTTGATAATTCTTGAATATTCATTTGGATACTACCATCGCCTGTTACACATACAACGGTTTTTTTAGGATATGCCAATTTGACTCCCAGCGCTGCTGGCAAACCAAATCCCATCGTGCCTAGCCCACCAGATGTGATAAAGTGACGAGGTTTATCAAATGGGTAATAAAGCGCAGTAAACATTTGATGTTGACCGACATCGGTCGTCACAAATGCATCACCTTTGGTTAATTTATATAACACTTGTATCGCTTCTTGTGGTTTAATGCTTTGCCCTTCATGGTTATAAGCTAAGCAGTTACGTGATCGCCAGTGTTCTATCTGTTTCCACCAATCAATTAATGCGTCAAGATCACGTTCTGTATTTAACTCATCTAACATAGACAGCAACGTTTCAAGAACAACTTTTGCATCACCAACTACAGGAATTGAAGCAGATATAGTTTTTGAAATAGAAGTCGGATCGATATCAACATGAATAATTTTGGCTTTTGGACAATATTTTTCAACATTATTGGTTGTTCGATCATCAAAACGTGCACCGATTGCAAAAATTACATCGGCATTATGCATGGCCATATTAGCTTCATAAACACCGTGCATGCCTATCATGCCAAGATAATGTTTATCGGTTCCCGGAAAAGCACTAATACCCATTAACGTTGAAGCGACAGGTAAGTTTAATTTTTCTGCAAGTGTTTTAATTTCGCCACTAGCATCGGCGGCAATAACCCCGCCACCAATAAATAACACCGGTTTTTTAGCCGATAACAACGTGGTTAATGCTTTTTTGATCTGTTTTTTATGACCTTGAATCGTTGGATTGTAAGATCGCATTAAAACTGATTTTGGATAATGATAATTATATTTGTTAGCTGGATTAACAATATCTTTTGGTAGATCGATAACGACTGGACCTGGCCTACCTGTCGAAGCAATATAAAATGCTTTTTTGATGGTTTCTGGAATATCTTTACTATCTTTGACTAAAAAACTGTGTTTAACAATCGGACGAGAAATTCCGATCATGTCACATTCTTGAAATGCATCATTACCAATTAGGTTACTGGCAACTTGTCCAGACAATATAACCAGTGGAACCGAATCCATGTAAGCTGTTGCAATACCAGTAATAGTGTTTGTTGCCCCAGGGCCTGATGTAACTAAAACAACGCCAACATTCCCTGTTGCTCTAGCATAACCATCGGCCATATGTACCGCAGCTTGTTCATGGCGAACTAATATATGTTCAATACCACCTAACGTGTGAATGGCATCATAAATATCAAGAACACTACCACCGGGATAGCCAAATATCTGTTTTACTCCTTGGTCAATCAAAGATTGAATAACCATCTCTGCGCCTGACAGTTTTGCCATGGTTGTTGTCTCCAATGTAACTGATTAGTCATTTAGTGGTTTATTTTGCATCAACTTATAAACAAAATCAATTAAAGTCAATTAACTAAGTGTTTTACTGAAAAAATTATCCACAAATAAAATTATTTTTTAAAATATTATGAATAATATCCGTAATCTATCTATTTTATTTAAATATTGCTAATTGATTTTATTGTTATTTTTTTATTTTTTATATAAACTCAGGAGATGAGTATTTCTAGCCATAACGGTACTAGGATTCTTCTTCACCCAAAGGTACAAATATGAGCAATATTTCTTCTAAACCAACCTCTCTTGCTGACTGGCAATTAGTTAAAGTTACAGGTGAGGATAACCGAGCTTTCTTGCAAGGTCAAATAACTAACGATATTAACCGACTTTCAGAAAAATCTACGCTTTATGCTGCTCATTGCGACAGTAAAGGCAGAATGTGGAGTACTTTATTGTTATTTCAACGAGGTAATGATATTTACTATATTGAGCGTAAAAGTGTTGTTAAAAAACAGATTGCCGAACTAACAAAATACGCTGTTTTTTCTAAAGTAACTATCGAACCAGTCGAAGATCTAAATATGGTCGGCTTGGTTGGAGATGCGATCCCCCCTGGAATCACAGAAAAATTAAGCGATAAAAACTGTTTTACTGAAAATAATATCACCTATATCAAACTACCTTTACCGCAAATGCGTGTTATTATGGTAACGCCGGAGCCTATTTCTGAAGACTTACATCCATGTAGCGACTGGCTAAAACTTGATCTGCAAGCTGGTTACCCTATCATTGATAATGACAATATGGCAATATTATTACCACAAGCCTGTAATTTGCAATCTTATGACGCAATCAGCTTTGAAAAAGGTTGTTACTGTGGTCAGGAAATGGTAGCTAGAGCGCAGTTCCGTGGAGCAAATACTCGTGGTATGTATGTTATAAAGGGCACGAGTGATGTTCTACCTAAAATTGGTAGTACACTTGAATATAAACTTGCCGGTGGTTGGCGAGAAGGGGGACTTGTGTTAGCTGCGGCAAAACTAGACGAAAAAGACGGTGTTTGTGTCCAAGTGGTACTTAATAATGGAATTGATTTAAATACGCCATTTAGAGTATATGGAAATGACAATAGCCGAATGACATTTTAATTGTTTTCGACTAATAAGCTGGAATAACACAACGTTTATTCCAGCTGTCGTTGGAATCTCGTTTTAACTTAGTTAGTAAGTTCTTGATTAACTATTTCAACAAAATAGCTTACACCAGTTGTTAACACTTCATCATTAAAGTTAAAAGCTGGATTATGCAAATTAGCCCCTTTACCAGCGCCCAACCATACATAAACACCAGGGATTTTTTGTAGCATAAAAGCAAAATCTTCTGAACCCATTGAAGGGAGAGGATCAATAATTAAGTTATCTTGTCCCACAACTTGTTTAGCAGCTGCAATAGCAATATCAGCTTGTTTAGCGTAATTGATGGTAGCTGGGTAACGGCGTTGATAATCTACTTCCGCCTTGGCTCCAAATGTTGTGGCAATACCTGTTGCTATTTGTTTAATACGATTTTCAGCCATATCTTGTACTTGTGCACTAAATGTTCTAACAGTACCGCGAATAACCGCTTCCTGTGGTGACACATTCCAAGTATCGCCACTATGAATTTGCGTTACGCTAACTACCAATGAACTTAAAGGATCAGCATTACGACTCACAATACTTTGTAATCCATTTACGATTTGCGTAGCTGTCAAAATTGTATCTTTTCCTAGATGAGGCGCAGCGGCATGAGCACCAACACCTGTTATTTTGATCTCAAATACATCATACGATGCCATCATTGGGCCATGATTAATATAAAAGTGATTTAACTCCATATTAGGTTGATTATGCATGCCATATACTGCTTCAATCGGAAATTGTTCAAATAAACCATTTTCAACCATGACTCTGGCTCCGCCTTCGTTTTCTTCAGCTGGTTGAAAAATAAGAACAACAGTACCAGCAAAATCACGGTGTTCACTAAGATATTTAGCCGTTCCTAGTAACATTGCAGTATGCCCATCATGACCACACCCATGCATTTTGCCAGAAATGGTTGAGCAATAATTAATATTATTTTCTTCAATAATATCTAATGCATCTATATCAGCTCGCAGAGCAATCCATCGTCCATCACGATTACCTTTAATAATACCAACAACTCCTGTTGGAGCAAAATCAGTATATAACTCGGTAATACCAAAGGATTGTAACTTTTCGATAATAAATTGCGTGGTTTTAACCTCTTCAAAGGCTGTTTCTGGATGGGCGTGAATATGATGGCGCCATGTTATCATTTCGGTTTTTAATTGATTAATACTATTAGATATCATAAGTAATTCCTTAGTAGGTGAATAACCTGCGGTTCAACAAACCTAGCTAACACTATAACGCGATTTTCACTTTTATAAAAATAACTATTTTTACTATGGATATCAATTTTAGTTATATATTGCATTTAATGAAAAAATAATACATTTATGCACTTTTAACACTTATTGATTAACAATAAATTGATTAAAACACCTATTTTCCTGAAACTTTTTAACAGAAATAATAAATCACATAACCAGAAATTAATAAGAAAGGACCAAATGGAATAACTTTTGATTTTGGTTCATTGATCACATATCGCAAAAAAAGAGAATATATAATCCCCAATAGGGAAGCAAAAAATAATAACATTGGTAATGATGTATAAGGCAACCAAGCACCAAGAGCGGCAAGCAATTTGATATCACCTCCCCCTAATCCCTGTTTTTTAAATACCAAATAAAATAAAGTAGCAGGTATTTTTAATAATAGATATCCCCAAAAGATACCTAGCAAAGCATCGGTTAAAACGATGTTTGCCAAATCAAAATAGGCAAGCATTACACCTGTCCACATTAATGGTTGGGTAAACAAATCTGGCAATAAATAGTATTTAAAATCGATTAAAGCTAAAAGTAAAAAATAACAACCAAGAATCATTAAAATACCGCTTTGATAATTGATGCTTTTATCAATATAGATAAAAGTAAATAAAACAGCGACAAATAATTCAACAATAAGATATTGGCATGAAATATTGGTATTGCAGTAATAACAACGTCGTTTTAATATTAACCAAGAAATAATCGGTATCAATTGCCAAGCTTTAAGCTTACTATGACAATGTGGGCAAGCAGATCGATGAAAACTAATTCGACATAAATATTGGTATGGTGTCAGTGTTGGCAAATAACGATAATAAGCAACATAAACAAAGCTACCGATACAAAGACCTAAATAGATAATAATAAATACTAACATTAGTGAATTACATCGCCCATTTGGAATATCGGTAAATACATAGCCATAATTAAACTGCCAATAATTAAAGACAAAACAAGCATTAATAATGGCTCGAATGCTTGCGATAAATTATCGGTTAAGGTTTGATTTTGTTCTTGATAATAAATTGCTAATTTATCGAGCATTAAATCTAGTGTGCCTGATTCCTCCCCCACATGAATTAACTGTGAACATAAATTAGGAAAGTATCGTTGCCCATGCAATACATGGCTAAATGGAAGCCCTTGCTCAATGCCTACAATAATTTGCGAAATACTATCACGATAAAGACAATAGCAAGTAGTATTAGCCGCCGCAGTTAAACCAGCTAATAATGGTATGCCAGCTTTTTGAGTGATGCCAATTGTTTGAAAAATCTGAGTTAAGCAAGTGGTTTGAATAATTTTTCCAATAAAGGGAAATTTTATTACTATCATTTCGATTTTACGTCGATAACGCACTTTTAAATAGCGTTGATAACAAAAATAACTAATAAAAAAGACGATACACCAAATTAACCAGCTTTGTTGCAAATAACTCGAAAAATCAATAACTCCTTGTGTAAAAGCTGGTAGTTCAGCATCGAAATTTTGATAAATATCGGAAAATTTTGGTAAAACGAATAATAACATTACCAAACTTGCCATCATTGCAATCAATAATAAAAATAACGGATAACGCATTGCCTTTTTTAGGCTTTTTTGCAGTTTAATTGATTTTTCAAGCAATAACGATAATTGTTCAAAACTTTCATCGAGCTGCCCAGTTAGTTCACCTGTTGCAATAATCTCACAATACAAAGAGGAAAACACCGATTGATGTTGCTGCAATACTTGAGATAAAAATTCGCCTTTAGCGACTTGTTGTTTAATATCAAGTAACAAATATTGCCAATGCGGTTTAGCTTGTTCTTGAGCAAGCAATTGTAATGTATCAATAATAGACAAACCTGCTTTTAACATAGTCGCTAATTGTTTGGTAATCATCAGTAGATCTGTACGATTAAAACTATGTGCAGTAATAATTTTACCAGCTTTAATCTTAATGGCAATTTTACCTTGCAATAATAACAGTCTTTTAGCTGCCTGTGATGATTCGGCAATAATTTTGTGTTGATTAAAATCGACATCATACCAATAATAGAGCCGTTTCACGCTGTATCACCCAAGACTCGATTTAATTCAGCTAACGTTGTCATACCCTGCTTCACTAATTTTTGCCCAGCTTTTTTTAATGAAATCATATTTGAGGATAAAATAGCTTGATTTGCTAAGATTTGTTGTTGAATTTCGGGGGTGATGACTAACAACTCGTATAGTCCAATTCTTCCTTTATAGCCACCAATACAATTAAAGCACCCTGAAGACAAATAATGTGGTACATGTTCATTACCAAACATAACCAGATCATTCGCTACTACCTTACAGTGTGGACACAATTTTCGAACTAACCGCTGAGCAATGATTAATTTTAAACTTGATGATAATAGATAATTTTCTATACCCATTTGCTTTAATCGTGTTATTGCCTCGACACTTGAATTAGTATGCAATGTAGATAATACTAGATGCCCTGTTTGCGCAGCTTGAATTGCAATTTCGGCGGTTTCATGATCGCGAATTTCGCCGATCATCATTACATCAGGATCTTGCCGTAGTAAAGCACGCAATACAATAGCAAATGTTAAGCCAGACTTGAGATTAATCGCAGTTTGATTAATACCCTCTAGAGGAATTTCAATGGGATCTTCGACACTACAGATGTTACGTTCGGTTTTATTTAACCGCTTTAATCCACTATATAACGTCACCGTTTTACCGCTTCCTGTTGGACCTGTAACTAAAATCAATCCTTGTGGGTAGTCTAAAATTTGTTTGAATGTTAACAGATCTGCATCCGTTAACCCTAAATCATTAATGGTTAATTCAGATTCATGATTATCCATTACTCTTAAAACAATTTTTTCGCCATTCATTACAGGCAAAGTGGAAATACGCATGGTATAACGATCAATAATGAGTTGACCATCTTGCGGTAATCGATGTTCAGCTATATTTAATTGAGACATGATTTTTAATCTTGCTGTTATCTGTTTCGCTAATGCAAGTGGGGGGGATAACATATCGTGCAAAACACCATCAATGCGCATACGAATACGATAGCTATGTTGGTAAGGCTCAAAATGAATATCCGAAGCACGCTTATCTAATGCTTCAAGTAACAATTTATCGATACTTTCAATTAACTGTTCTTCTTGCATAAAGGTGGTTCCTTATTCGTCAATTATTAAATACAAACATTAGAATTTAAAAATATCTTCACAAGCACTGGTTAAACTGGTATCACTTGGCGATGTAGTACAAACTCGGCTCCAATCTAAATTGCCATTTGTAGCATTGATTGTTGGTGTTAGTGTAGTAGTTAACCCTGTTAAGGCGCTGGTTCCAACCAAGGTAATAACTCCGTTATTAACCGTAATAGAGGTAACATAATTTGATGTTCGACTCGCTGGTACTCCATTATTACCATTACTACAATTGATTAAGCTACCTTGCTCTACAGCACAAATTTCTACAGCGGTTTTATACGATGTCATTGTTTGCAACATATCAGTCATTGCGGCTTTTTTTACATATCCCTGATAAGCAGGAACACCGATAGCGGCTAAGATAGCGATAACAATAATGGCAATCATAAGTTCAAATAACGTAAAGCCCGATTGATTAGACATAAATACCTCTATTTTTTAGTCAATGATTTAATCTAAGAGCCTTTATAGCAAAACAAAAAAATGGAATAATAATGAAAAAGTAAGATTAGAAAGTAAAATCCTTAATGTAGTTAATTATTACGTTGTATGTTCAATTTTTGCGAAGCAAATCGCAAAATAGACAAATCCATACATCGGTTTATCAAATAAGTGGAGTCACTATGTCCCTAAAAATTGTTAATGGCTGGTTACAAGGTATAAAGCAAGTTGTTTCGCCTTTTTATAATGAACGACCTATTAATAAACCGATATCACTACTTGTTATTCATAATATAAGCTTACCGCCCAATGAATATGGAGGTCCTTATGTTGAGCAATTATTTACTGGTCGGCTCGATCCCAACCAGCACCCGTACTTTGCTTCGATTTATCAACTTGAAGTATCAAGCCATCTGTTTATTCGACGTGATGGTGAAATTATTCAATTTGTTCCATTTGATAAACGTGCCTGGCATGCAGGAAAATCAGCATTTGAAGGGCAAGAAAATTGTAATGATTTTTCGATCGGCATCGAAATGGAAGGATGTGATAGCGATAATTTTACCGAACAACAATATCAGCAATTAGTAAACGTTACGTTATTATTACAACAAACTTATGCCATCAAAGATATTGCTGGGCATAGCGATATTGCTCCAAATCGAAAAACAGATCCTGGCCCTTGTTTTGATTGGCTACATTATCAGAATTTATTAACACAAAAATCGCAAGGGCAAAAGCTACTAAATCAACTTGAACAAATTATAGAGGAATTACAAAAAATCAATTTATGGCAAACTATACCGCCAAATCCCAATGCATTTTTAAGCCAAGAACCTTTTGCTATCGATACCATGCAAGCACACGAATGGTTACAATGGATTTTTATTCCACGTATACAAGCAATGATTGACGCCAAAACAAATTTGCCCAAATTTGCCTTACACCCTTATTTTGAAGAAGCACTAAAAGAGCAAGAACAAGATGTTAATCATCTACTTTACCTAATTAAGCAACTTGATGATTTGTCGCAACTTAATTATGAAAAATTACCGCATTAATATGCGGTAATAATTAAAGTTAACAAACCTGAAAAAATACTCAGGTAGAGCATTGATTTTATTGAATTTTTATTTAATTCCCACTGCTATTCATTCGACGATACTCATTAACTGCTTGCTGATGGTTACTGTAAGTACTTGAGAATGTATGTCCACCTGTTCCATTCGCCACAAAAAACAGATAATTGGTTTTAGCTGGGTGTGCTGCAGCTTCGAGCGAGGCAATGCTTGGCATTGCAATTGGAGTTGGTGGTAATCCTTCAATAACATAAGTATTATAAGGATTTTCAGTATCGGTCAAATCAACGCGCCTAATAGTACCTTTATAGTTATCGCCTAAACCATAAATAATAGTTGGATCTGTTTGTAACTTCATTTTAGCTCTTAAACGATTAACAAATACCGATGCCACATTAGCACGCTCTGAACTAATACCTGTTTCCTTCTCAATAATTGATGCAATAATCAGTAATTCATAAGGGGATTGATAAGGAAGATTACTATCCCGATTATCCCAAATTTTTTGCAAATTACTTTTCATCGTCATATGCGCACGTTTTAGGATATTAATATCTAAAGTGTCTGCGGTATAAAGGTAAGTATCAGGCGATAACCAACCTTCAATTGATCCTTCAATGCCTAATAACTTAGCAATTTCTTCATCTGTTTTTCCAACTAATGTTTGTTCAATGTATGGCGTACTTTGAATAATATTTAACCAATCTTTGGCTCGTTTACCTTCCACAAATTGAATTGAAAAATTGCTTTCTTTACCCGACACTAATAATTGCAAAAACTCTTCAACGGTCATATGTGGGTGTAATTGATAAGTTCCTGCTTTAATTGATCTCAATGAAGGATTCAATTTACACAAATAAGGCAATAAATAAGCACTATGCATTAATTTACTTTCTTTAACTTGTGCAACCAATTGGTGCATGGATGTGCCTTTTTTCAAAACAAACATCTGGTTTTCGTTGGTTACTTGCATTTGTTGTTTAGAAAACTGCTGTAAAAAGTAATAACCAATACTGATCGAGCCGCCAATAATTAATATAAAAGAAAGTAAAGTGTATAAAAATATTTTTTTAATCATAATTTAATTTATCTATATAATGAATTTTTGCGCGTGAAGTTAAGCGCGTTATTAATTCGTAAGCACTAATTCCAGTATGCTTTGCGATTTCCTCAACAGGAAGTCCTGCTCCCCAAAATATGACTTCATCACCTGGTTTTTCAAGACAATTTATACCTAAATCAACTACAATCATATCCATTGATACTCGACCAACGATTGGTACTTTTCGACCATTAATCAAAACAGGAGTATTTTCTGGAATATTGCGTGGATAACCATCACCATACCCCATTGCAACCACACCTAGTTTAGTATCTTGCTGGCTACACCAAATTTGACCATAACCAACTGATTCACCTTTTTTGTGTTTTCGTACCGCAATTAATTCAGATTTAAACGTCATTGCAGGTTGTAGCTCAGCAATAGATTCATCAAAAGGTGAAACGCCATATAAAGCAATACCTTGACGCACAACATCTCGCTGAGCTTTTGGCCAGGCTAATATACCGCCCGATGCAGCAATCGAGCATTTGCCAATAAGTGATTTGTCATCAATTGAATTAATAAACTCATCAAATAGTTCTATTTGCTTTAACGTTTTCTCTGAAGAGAGATCATCAGCCGAACTAAAATGACTCATAATATTAATTGGTTTGCAAACCACTGAACAACTAGCCAAACGATAAAATTCTTCTTTTGCTTCATCAGGACAAAAACCTAAACGATGCATTCCTGTATCAAGCTTAAACCATGTGGTAATTTGATCTTTACGGAGGGATGTTTGCAATATGTCAATTTGCCATTTGCTATGAATAGCTGGTTGAATGTTAAAATCAATAAAATAATCCAAATCATCATGCGGGAAGAAACCTTCCAAAGCCAGAATCGGTGTGTTAATACCATTGTTTCGCAATTGCATAGCTTCGGTAAGGCGCGATACACCAAAATAATTCACTTTATCATGTAATAATTGAGCAATCTCCTCACTACCGTGTGAATAAGCATTGGCTTTTATAATCGCAACTAGTTGACTATTTGGAGCCATTTTTTTGAGATACTCAACATTATGAATAACTGCTTGACGATTAACTTCAACAACTGCAATAGACATTTCTTTGATCCAGACTCTTATCGAACCATTATTTTAAATTCTGTTTCTAATAATAACAAATTTTTTACAGTATACAAATCGGTGGAAATTTTAGGCTATTACGGAAATTAGTATTTTTAATCAATAGAATATACTAAACCATAATTTTAACTTTATGACGAGTTAATATTTGTTTTGTCATAGTAAACGTTAATAATGGTAATAACTTACCTACTCACCAAGTTTTTATAAAGATGCCTTAATGCCATTGTAGGATAATAAATTAACATTCTTGGACCAGAAAACCGCATTACCTGTTTAATTTTTAATTTATAATCTTTACGATAACAATGTTTAGGGCAACGTTCACATGTCGTTTTTTCTTCACCAAAACGGCACATTGTTAAGCGTTGCATAGCATATTGCAATAGGTCGTTGCATTCCTCACATAACTGATGATGTTGGCTATGATGTTGTTTAAAGCAATATAAATAGATCATTGCTCTTACTGTTGCTTTTTCTTGCTGTATTTTAGGACCGTTATTGTTTGCAACCATAATTACATACACGTTAATTAAGAAAGTGGTAAAATAAAATCATCTAATATGATCACAAGGATTTGTTGTAATGGCAAGAATTATCAATAAAGACACAACTGTTTGCATGTCCCTTTCAGCAAGACCAAGCAATTTTGGTACTCGCTTTCATAACTATTTGTACGAAAAACTCCATCTTAATTACTTATATAAAGCCTTTACTACCAATAATTTGAAAGATGCGATTTATGGCATTAAGGCCTTAGGTATTAGAGGTTGCGCCATTTCAATGCCTTATAAAGAAGCTTGCATTGAGTTTATTGATGAATTAGATGACTCGGTAAAATCTATTCAATCGATAAATACCATTGTTAACACCAACCATCATTTAAAAGCTTATAACACTGATTATATTGCCGTTGCTAAACTCATTGTAGAAAATAAGATTGATAATACAACACCATTTGTATTAAAAGGCAGCGGAGGCATGGCTAATGCGGTGATCGGAGCTTTTTATGATGCGGGATTTAAAAATGGTATTATTGCCGCACGTAACCAACAAAAAGGCGAAGCATTAGCCAAACGATATGGCTATAAATGGGTAAAGGATGAGCAAGAAATATTGCCACATCAAGCCAAATTGATTATCAATGTTACCCCAATTGGTATGCTTGGTGCTATTGAGTCTGAGGCGCTTGCATTTCCCACAACTATGATAAAAAATGCCGATATTGTGTTTGATGTAGTTGCCCTTCCCGTTGATACTCCCATGATAAAATATGCCCAAAAGATAAATAAAATCATTATTTCAGGTGCTGATGTTGCTGTTTTACAAGCGCTTGAACAGTTTGTGTTATATACTGGTGTAACCCCGAGCGATGAGTTAGTAAGGCAAGCAGGAGAATTTGCAAGGCAAGGTTAAATAAAGTTATTCATTCCACCGTGTTCACCGGTGGAATTTAAATAAAATTTAAGTTAATAATTTATAACATTGTCTGATGCAATTTATTATATACAGCTAATAATTTTTGGTGCATATCAAACTGTTCTAGATTGTTATTGGTCTGTTTCTCGATTTTCGTATAATTAGCTAAACCAAAAAATGTTTTGTCACCATTAGCGTATTGCCACATATCATCAACACAGGTTTTACCATACATTTTATTAAATGCGACTTGATAGTTATTAAACTGTTTTTTGTCTCGTTCTAAAATAAAATTAACTAATGTCTGTAAACAACGATAAGCATGATTGCGCGATGGCGTGAATATAGACTCGTTCATTTCAATCGTCCAATCAATCCACTGTTGTGCTTGTATTAAGTCTTTGCCTGCCAATGCCAGCATTGCTTTTAACTCGCCAACGCGAAGAGTTAACCAAGCATTATCGTTACCTGTTGCTATGCCTAGCAGTTCGCGAATTCGAGCATAATCATCAAGCCCTTCATCATCAAGCTGTTCAATAATTGCTAGGTACTGTTTAGCTGTACGTTTTTGGTAAGGTAATGACAAAATAAGCTCTCGTAATCCAATAGCCATATTGCTATTGGCAATTATAAGATCTTCAGGAGGATAAATTTCAGACATACCAACGGCCAGAATTCGGCAAGCATATACACCAAGGTGTTCGTAGTCCATAATTAACACTTCAGTATTATGGCGGGTAAAAATATCCATCAAATTAGCAAATTCTTGCTCAGTTGAACCGGAAAAGTCCCAATCGACAAATTCGTAATCTGCTTGCTCATTAAATAGATCCCATGAAATCAAACCGCTCGAATCAATAAAATGCGTTTCTAAATTACTAAGGTCGGCAATATCATCATTATCAAAACTTGGAGGTGAAAACACATCAAGATCTTTTAAACTGCGTCCTTGTAGTAATTCTGTTACTGTTCTTTCAAGCGCAACGCCAAAATTTGGATGCGCACCAAATGAGGCGTAACACGTTCCATTTTGTGGATTAAATAACACTACACAAATAACCGGAAACTCTCCACCCAATGAGGCATCAAAACAGTAAAGCGGAAAGCCTTCGCTTTCAAGCGCATCAATTGCAGCTAAAACGGTGGAGTAACGGTTAATCACTTCAGTTGGGATAATTGGTAAACTAATGCCTTCGGCTATAATCTTATTTTTAGTATAACGCTCAAAAATTTCAGATAACCCTTGTACTCGAGCCTCATTACGAGTATTACCGGCTGACATTCCATTAGAGGCATATAAATTAGCAATTAAATTAACTGGCACACAAATAGTTTTTTTGTCAGACTGCTGTTCAAATGGTAAAGCGCAGATACCTCGATCACCATTACTTGATTGTAAATCAATTAAATCTGTTGCACTCAATTCCTGATTAGGATCATAAAACTTAAGTAGTTCTTTGGATAATAGTCCTTTAGGTAGGGAATTATCTTCAGGAATAGTGAACCATTTTTCACTTGGATAATGCACAAAATCGGCATTCGCTATTTGCTCTCCTAAGTAAAAATCTGAAAAAAAGTAATTGGTTGATAACCGTTCAAAATACTCTCCTAAAGCCGATGCTAATGCCGCCTTTTTGCTTGCGCCTTTACCATTAGCAAAGCACAGTGGACATTTAGTATTTTGAATATGCACTGACCACACATTAGGTACCGGATTTAGCCAAGAAGTTTCTTTTACTTCTAAATCATATTTTGCTAATTGCTGCTGAAAATAGTTGATCGAATCTTCAAGAGCAGCATCTTTACCGGGGATATAAGTTTTCATAAGTTAATCTCAAAATAATTTTATGTTATAATTGTTGCGCTTTTCAAAAATTATCACTTTATACGCAAATATAAAAAAATAGAAGCAATAAAATCAATCCAACTAAAAAGGAAATAAAATGAACAAAAAAATAGACTTTAAAGGCTTTACCATTAAAGACTTATTCTTTTTTGATAAAATGTTAACACCTTCTTTTATCACAATCGTGTATTGGATCGCATTATTACTTATTGGAATTAGTGCGTTCTCTATGATATTAGGTAGTTTTGCTGCATTTACTTATAGCTTTACTATGGGTTTAGTTGCTTTTTTCACTGGCATTGTTACCTTAGTTGTGGGCTTTATTTCAACTCGCATTGGTTTTGAATTAATTTGTGTACTATTTAATATTAATCAAAATATTCAAAAATTAGCTAATGAAAAGACCAATTCAGAAAAACAAGAAGAATGTTCTGATACAGATCCTATTAATTAATATCGTTTATTTAACTATATAGCTTAAAAATGTGGGAACAAATTCCCGCATTTTTATTTTTCATGTAATTTTAATTTACATGTTGTCAAATCAAAATAATCAGTTAACCAACATTAAGATCGCTAAGAGGCCATCTTGGTTTAACACTAATAACTAAATCTGAATACTGCCTCTCTTTTAAATGAATCATACCAGCATAAGCAATCATGGCACCATTATCGGTACAAAATTCGAGCCTTGGATAAAAAACTTTTCCTTTTCGTTGGTGCATCAACTCAGTCAATTTAGTACGCAGTGTTTTGTTAGCACTTACCCCACCAGCAACTACTAAATTTTTAAATTTAGTTTGTTCAAGTGCTCGTCTTACTTTAATCACCAATGTATCAACCAAAGCATCCTCAAATGCTCTAGCAATATCTGCTTTAGTTTGTGGATCAATAATATTATTATCACTATGCTGATGAATCATATTAGCTGCTGCTGTTTTAAGGCCTGAAAAACTAAAATCAAGCCCAGGACGATCAGTCATTGGCCTAGGAAAATGGAATCGCGCTCCACTACTCTGTTCAGCCAATTTTGATAATTTTGCGCCACCGGGATAATCTAAACCAAGCAATTTGGCTGTTTTATCAAAAGCTTCTCCTGCAGCATCATCAATTGACTCTCCAATAAGTTCATATTTACCAATACCAGTCACACTAATAAGCTGTGTATGTCCCCCCGAAACTAATAATGCAACAAAGGGAAATTCAGGTGGATTATCTTCAAGCATCGGCGCAAGTAAATGGCCTTCCATGTGATGAACTGCAACAGCTGGTACGTTCCAAGCATAAGCAAGCGATCGTCCAATCGATGCGCCTACCATCAACGCTCCAATCAATCCCGGACCAGCAGTATAGGCAACCCCATCAATATCGTGTGCGGTTAAATTAGCTTGTTTTAAAGCTGCTTGAATTAATGGCACGGTTTTACGAATATGATCGCGCGATGCCAGTTCTGGCACCACACCACCATAATCAGCATGTAATTTAATTTGAGAATAAAGCTGATTTGCAATTAAACCATTAACATCATCATAAATGGCTATACCAGTTTCATCACATGAAGTTTCAATACCAAGGATCTTCATTAATGTCTACCTATAAAATCAGCAAGGTCTTGTTCACTCCAAATATCTTGTTCTGTCATATCTTTATCAGCAATGCGATGTTCTTCAGTTGCCCAATCACCTAAATCGATAAGCTGGCAACGCTTACTGCAAAATGGACGATAAAGACTAGTTTGACTCCATTCAACTTCTTTTTGACAAGTTGGGCACTTAACAAATGTAGTATTTTTATTCATTTCAACTCTTTTTTAATAACAGTATTCAATCAACAACAGGCTAATTCAAATTCAATTTCATCAGTATTGACGTTATCGTAATTCTCAAGTGCTAAAAAGCGAATACTATAACGCGACAAATGACCAGATACTTGAGGATATACATTTTTATCTAAAGAAATTCGAATACGAATCAAATTAACATCACCATTTGTCTCTTGAAAAAAATTATTGGTATAAACAAACGGTCTAAATTCCCCTAACCGTCGAATTAATTGCATATAACATGTTAGAGATTTATCAAGTATTGATAAGTGTTGTAACCAATTTTTTATTTGATTATAACGCCTTTCTTGTGAAATTCTGAGCCATAAATGAAACGAAGGCAAGTCAAAACTACAACATCCCCCCGGAATCATTAAACGTTGACGAATGGCTGTAATAAATCGATCATCTTTTAATGGTTGTCCTAAACGTCCAATTGTATTAAATTGGACGATAAAATCATCAAATTGCTGAATCAGGTCATTGAGTAAATCATGATCCACACCTTCGACATTTAACCACAAAATTAACTTTTGTTTTTGCGATTCAAGCTCTTTAACCAAATCACCTTTAATATCATTACGCTCAATAATCTCTAACAACTCAGACAATGCATGAAAAAAAATCAACGCACTATTGTCATTAAAATGACAATGTACATTTAATTGATTTAATAAAAATTCAACTCTAAGCCAAGTACGCATTTTTTCATTTAATGGATGTTCAAAAATAATATTATTCATCTATTCTAAATCTTACTTTTAAAGCTATTTAAATATTGTTGATGCAGTAGATTAACTTGTGTTGTTAGCGACAACAAATTGCCGTCATTAACTATAATATCATCAGCATAAGATAAACGTTTCTTTAAAGATACTTGTGACTGTATCATCTTTTTAGCTAATGATTCACTAATATTATCCCTTTTTACTAATCGTTCCAATTGTAGTGAAAATGAGGTATCAATTATCAGCACACGATCAGCCCAAGTATGCAAATTGTTTTCAATCAATAACGGCACAACCCAAATTAGATAGATTTTACTTTGCATAGCAATTTGTGTTTGAGTTTCTTGTTGAATGATGGGGTGCAACAAATTATTAAGCCAGAGCCGTTCATGCTCATTATTAAAAATAATTTCGCGGAGTTGACTACGATCAAGTTCTCCATTAGCGAGTAAAATTTCTTGGCTGAAATGCTTAACAATTTGGTTAAACGCATAACTACCAGGTTGCACAACTTGCCTTGCAATAATATCTGCATCAATAATAGGCACGCCTAATTTGGCAAACAAATCAGCAATAGTGCTTTTACCGCTGGCAATACCACCACTGAGCGCAACAACATAAGGCATAAAGCAAATTCCAATCCAACAAAAAATTGCTTTATTATAACATATATATAAGTTGATTAAATAATACTAATAAGGAGAAAGATTCAGTTGTTAATTAACTATTGCATTTCCAGAATAATTCACAAAATTAGCGCATAATAACAACAATCCCCCCAAAATTTACCACCAATTGAAAAATAAATTAAATAAAACAGTTGTTTTATATTATTAGCTGTATATAATTACATGTATCTGTATATAAAAACAGGAATATGTAATGAGACCGTTAACTGAGCGCCAACAACAGATTTATGATTTAATAAAAGATAACATTCAAAATACTGGTATGCCACCTACACGTGCTGAAATTGCCCAGAAATTGGGGTTTCGATCTGCCAACGCCGCCGAAGAACATCTGAAAGCCTTAGCTAAAAAAGGCGCAATTGAAATGATCGCCGGCTCATCACGCGGAATTCGCCTTTTACTTGAAACACCTATTGAGCCAAACGAACAGGATGGTTTGCCCCTTATTGGACAAGTCGCGGCTGGTTCGCCAATATTAGCGCAAGAGCATATTGAAAGCCATTACCAAGTTGATCCTTCACTATTTAAACCTCGCGCAGACTTTTTATTAAGAGTGCAAGGTATGTCAATGAAAGATATTGGTATATTTGACGGTGACTTGTTGGCTGTACATAAAACCCAAGACGTTAAAAATGGACAAGTTGTTGTAGCTCGTATTGATGATGAAGTTACAGTTAAACGCTTGTCGCGTAAAGGCAAGCATGTACATCTTCTTGCCGAAAATGCCGAGTTTTCGCCAATCAAAGTTGATTTAGAACAGCAAAATTTTGCTATTGAAGGATTAGCGGTTGGTATTATTCGTAACGGATCTTGGATGTAAGCAAACTCATAGACGCAAGTATATAGAAGTATAGCCAAAGTTAGTATAAAATAGCACTTAACTAACGTGTGGGAGATTACTATGTGGCTATTTTGGTTATACGAATTTTTAGGGTTTATTGCAGTTTTATTACTCGTTTTTGGGTACTGCCGTTTTAGAGGGATCGGTTTTTGGCTTTTTATTTGGAAACATCTAAAATGGGTTGCTTTAGCTGTATTAATTACTTGGTTAGGTATTGCATTACTTTGTCGCGTTGATTTATATAATGCAACTCACTGTTATTTTAGAGGCGAAAGCATGCGAGCTAACACAAAATATTCTATCTTTTTAGGCGAATGCCAAGTAGAAACTCCTAGCGGCAGTTATGTTCCTATTGAACGAGCTAGAGCATTACCTGGTTCAAGTCACCATGATGATGATGCTGACTCTACAAACGATTTTTATCCTATAAATTAACATGTTGTCAAATCGACAAACAACCAAAATCCGGCAAATGTCATTACAATTGTCGGATTTTTATTTTGATAGATCAATAAACTTATAAACGAATTGAGAAAATTATCCGATAGTCTAAATCAATTTATTAACTGATTTGTATATTAGCCTGCTGAAAAGCCAAATAACGTTGCTCTAACTTTTTGAAACTAAAAATCAATGTAAAGCTCACACAAAGATAAATCACTGCTGCAATACCAAAAGCATGAAAAGGTTGATAGGTTTCGGCATAAATATCGCGCGCAATCTTCATCACATCAGGCACAGTAACAGTAAAAGCCAGTGCAGTTGAATGCAACATAAAAATAACCTCGTTACTATAAGCTGGCAATGCAATACGAAATGCTCTTGGAAAAATGATATAACGATAAATTTGAAAACGATTAAAACCAAGTGCTGTTGCAGCTTGAATTTCGCCATTTGGCACATTCCGCATAGCTCCAGCAAAAACTTCAGTAGTATAGGCGCAGGTATTTAGGGTAAAAGCTAACACCGTACAATTTAAACCACTTTGAAAAAAATCGCCTAACCAAGCATTATTTTTAACCACACTTAAGGTATATATACCAGTGTAAATAATCAATAACTGCACATATAAAGGCGTACCTCGAAAAATATAAGTAAATAGCCAAATAGGTAGTTTAATCAGTTTATTTTGTGCATTTCGCCCTACCGCTAACGCTAGCGACAAAATTCCCCCCATTAAAACCGATAAAATAAAAATCCACAGCGTCATCGCAAGACCAGTGATATTATAACCATCGGTCCATAATAGTGATTGCCAATATTGTTGAATAATTTCTAACATGAGTTCTTATAATTTAGTTTTAGTAATGCCAATAGAATAATGCCGTTCAAGCCACCATAAAATGATATTAGATATTGATGTAAAAAACAGATAAAAAGCCCCAGCAATCAAAGCAAATAACAAAGGTTGGTACACAGCTTCACCTGCATTTTTAGTAGCTTTGACTAAATCCGATAACCCCAATAACGACACTAATGCTGTCGCTTTTAACACCACTAACCAATTATTAGCAATACCTGGTAGGGCAAAGCGCATCATTAAAGGAAACATTACATACCCAAATACTTGCACTTTACTTAAACCAAGCGCTGTTGCTGCCGCTAAGGTGTTTCTAGAAACCGCAAGATAAGCTCCTCTAAAAGTTTCGGTAAAATATGCCCCATAAATAAAGCCTAACGTAATAATACCAGCGATTAAAGGATCAACTTCAATAAAAGGAGCGTTAAAATAATCAGTTATATTATTAACCAAAAACTGCAAGCCAAAAAAGATTAGCATCATCAACACTAAATCGGGTACACCTCGAATTAACGATGTATAAGCCTGACAAAGCACATTACATACTTTTGAATGACTCAGTTTACCTAATGCACAAACAATACCAAGTATCATGGCCAGTAGTAGCGATGTCAATGCTAAAATAATAGTCAACCATGCACCTTGACAAATTAAAGAAATATACCCCTGCATGGTTTATTTTTTATTACCGTACACATTAAAATCAAAATACTTATTGTTGATTTTTTGGTAGGTGCCATCAGCTAAGAGGTCTTTTAAAGCTAGGTTAAAGGCTTCGCGCAACTCATTATCATTTTTACGAAAACCAATTCCTACTCCAACATCAAAGTAGTTCGCATCGGTTAGAGCATCCCCAGCAAAAATAAAACCTTTACCTTGTGGCTGTTTTAAAAAGGCATAACTGCCAGTGACTTCATCTTGCAATGCCGCATCTAAACGACCTGCCACTAGATCAGAAAATACTTGTAACTGATTTTGATAAGGCACTATAACTACACCGTTCGGACGCCACATTTCGTTGGCAAAATGTTCTTGCGATGTACCTTGCTCAACACCAACACGCTTACCTTTCAATGACTCAGCATTAGGCATTAAATTAGTACCCTCTTTAACAATCAAACGTGAATAAGTCATAAAGATTTCGTCAGAAAAAGCAATCTGTTTTTTACGTTTTTCGGTCATCATTAGCGAAGACGAGATAATATCAATCTTTCTTGATAATAACGACGGGATCAAAGCATCGAAGTCGGTCGATTGAAAAGTACATTTAATATTGATCTTTTCACACAATGCTTTCGTGAGTTCAATGTTGAATCCAGTAACTTCACCATTAGCATCAATAAAATCAAAAGGCGCATAGGACGTATCCGAACCAACTTTAATCGATTCAGGTAAGGCAGCATAACTTGCCATTGGCAAGCTTAAACAACCAAAAATAACTAATTTTTTTAATAAATTCTTCATGTTTAATCTTTCCTTTTTTATTTAAGGCAATAATATAACGTGTTCTAAGGTAATTTTATAATAAAAAAAAGTTATTATTGTGGTGTATAAAATTAGAATTACTTAATGGCAAAAACGCTAGACAAAATAGTTAAAGTTGTTACTTTTAACAACTAACAAAAAGCTAGTTTGATTAAGCTTTGGTTGCAAAACCTTGAAAACGGTTTTAAAAAAATTTTGTCAAAAAGTTTCAGGTAACTATATGTTAAAGTATAAAATGAGTTGTTTTGTTGGGTTCAGGTTTGTGTTGTTGTTATTTTATTCATCAGACATCCATTTTGCGAAAATAATGTTTGTCTGATTAAATTCTAAGTATTATAGGTAAACTAAATTGTATCAAGTATAAAAAACCGACCATAGAGGTCGGTTTGTCTTTTGAAGTTTTATTACTGTTGGGCTTCAATGTTGCCGCCAACTAAATCTAGATGAATAGTTTTACCTGGGACTAATTTACCTGACAGTATTTGTTGTGCCAATGGGTTTTCGATCTCTTGTTGGATCGATCGTTTTAACGGTCTTGCGCCATAAATTGGGTCAAAGCCAACCTTAGCTAACTGTTCAAGTGCAGCATCCGAAATATCCAATTGGTAACCGCGTTCTTCTAAACGTTTTTCAACGTGTGCTAACTGAATTTTTGCGATCGCTTTAATGTTTTCTTGACCTAATGGGTGGAATACCACTGTTTCGTCAATACGATTGATAAATTCTGGTCTAAAGTGTTTGGTTACAACCGTCATCACTAGAGATTTCATTTCGTCATAACTTAGTTCAACTTGACCTTGAATTAGGTCAGAACCTAAGTTTGATGTCATAATTATGACAGTGTTACGAAAATCAACTGTGCGACCTTGACCATCTGTTAAGCGCCCATCATCCAATACTTGCAGTAAGATATTAAAGACATCTGGGTGTGCTTTTTCGACTTCATCAAGTAAAATTACTGAGTATGGTCGTCGTCTAACTGCTTCGGTTAAATACCCCCCTTCTTCATACCCAACATAACCTGGAGGCGCACCAATTAAGCGAGCAACGGAGTGTTTTTCCATAAACTCTGACATATCTATACGCACCATCGCATCTTCGCTGTCAAACATAAAGTTAGCCAATGATTTGCAAAGCTCGGTTTTACCGACACCCGTTGGTCCTAAGAATAGGAATGATCCAATCGGTTTATTTGGATCTGAAAGCCCTGCTCGGCTACGTCGAATCGCATTTGCAACCGCTAATACTGCTTCATTTTGACCAATTACACGTTTATGTAAGGCATCTTCCATGTGCAATAGTTTATCTTTTTCGCTCTCAAGCATTCTAGAGACTGGAATACCTGTCGCTTTAGATAATACTTCTGCAATTTCGTTATCGGTCACTTTGTTACGCAATAACTTCATGGTTTTGCCTTCTAACTGCGTTGCTGAAGCAAGTTTCTTTTCGAGCTCTGGAATTTTGCCATATTGTAATTCTGACATTTTGTTCAAGTCGCCAGCTCGACGAGCTTGCTCTATTTCAGTACGTGCCTTTTCTAGTTCTGCTTTGATGTTTTGAGTCCCCGAAACAGCTGCCTTTTCTGACTTCCATTCTTCTTCAAGTGAAGCATATTCCTTTTCTTTTTCAGAAAGTTCATCATTTAACATTTGTAGTCGCTTTTTACTCGCATCATCAGATTCTTTTTTAAGCGCTTGTTGTTCAAGTTTAAGTTGAATTATGCGCCTTTCAAGTCGATCTAAAGATTCTGGTTTTGAATCCATTTGCATACGAATACTTGATGCGGCTTCGTCAATTAAATCAATCGCTTTGTCAGGTAACATGCGATCAGAAATATAACGATGCGATAATGTAGCCGCAGCTACGATTGCAGGATCGGTTATTTGCACATGGTGATGCAGTTCATAACGTTCTTTTAAACCACGCAAAATAGCGATCGTATCTTCAACTGTTGGTTCGGCAACATAGACTTTTTGGAAACGACGCTCTAACGCAGGATCTTTTTCAATATATTGACGGTATTCATCAAGCGTTGTTGCTCCCACGCAGTGTAATTCACCACGAGCTAATGCGGGTTTTAACATATTACCAGCATCCATTGCTCCATCGCTTTTTCCTGCGCCAACCATGGTATGGATTTCGTCAATAAATAATATAATGCGACCTTCTTCTTTTGCTAAGTCTTTAAGCACGGCTTTTAGGCGTTCTTCAAATTCCCCTCGATATTTGGCACCAGCAATTAATGCCCCCATGTCTAATGATAAAACGCGTTTATGTCGTAATCCTTCAGGGACTTCACGATTAACAATGCGTTGTGCTAATCCTTCTACAATAGCAGTTTTTCCTACACCTGGTTCCCCAATTAATACTGGATTATTTTTAGTACGGCGTTGTAATACCTGAATAGTTCGACGAATTTCTTCATCACGACCAATAACAGGATCAAGTTTACCTTGTTCTGCTCGTTGAGTTAAATCAATGGTGTATTTTTTAAGTGCACCGCGTTGATCTTCTGCATTAGGATCGTTCACGTTATCGCTACCTCTTACTTGATTAACTGCTTGGCTAAATTTATCTTTATTAACACCTGATCTTTTAAGAAGATCGCCTAAACTGCCCTTATCTTCTAAAGCGGCTAATATAAAGAGTTCTGATGAAATATAGCTATCACCGTTCTTTTGGGATAATTTATCGCAAAGATTTAATACTCGAACAAAATCTTGCGATGGAATAACATCTCCACCCACACCTTGAACTTGGGGTAATCGGTCAATAGCTTGAGCTAATTCTTGTTGTAAATTAACAATATTTGCACCTGCTGCAATCAATAAAGGCATTACACTACTCCCTTCTTGATTAAGCATGGCTGATAGGACATGCACAGGCTCTATATATTGATTGTCTTTACCTAATGCCATTGACTGCGCATCAGCTAAAGCTTGTTGAAACTTATTTGTTAGTTTATCTAACCTCATAGTGTTTATCTCCTGAGCAATAAATTTGGATTAAACGCTTAACACATTTAATCCATTTGCATGTGATCTAAATGAGTGTTGCAACCTAAATTTCAAGAGCAAAGTTAAAATATTTTTTACAAAATTTATACAACAAAATTATCAAGTATGTAAGAATTAATTGACATAAAAATAAAGCTGTTTGCAATTCAAGCAATTACATCTAAATTTCGTTTTAAGATATACTGGTAAGATGACAAATTCACTTTTATCCCTTATATTGTTACCTTTATTTTGTTAGGTTCGCTAACCGTGGTTCGTAACCCATCCCACGAAAAAAAACTAGGAATATAAAATGTTCAAAATAGCCAAAGAGTTTCAATTTGATGCTTGTCACATGTTAGATGGGCACAATAAAAAGTGTCATAATCTGCACGGCCACACTTATCGCCTATTAGTTGAAATTAGCGGAGAGCTTATTGATAACGGCTCAAGCCAAGATATGGTCATGGATTATGCCGATTTAAAGCTAATAGTTAAACAACATATTGTCGATCCGTTAGATCACTCCTATCTTTACAATCAACATAACCTTAATGAGTGCCGTATCGCGTCGTTACTACAAGAAATGGATCGTAAAATTTTTGCCTTTCCATGTAGAACCACCGCAGAAGGAATGAGCAAATTTATTTTTGATTGCTTATCGCAATATTTGCCTGTTTCGATGATCAAACTATGGGAAACGCCAACTTCATATTGTGAATATCATCGGAGTTAATGATGATTGAATTTCGTATTGTTGAAATCTTCGAATCCTTACAAGGCGAAGGTTATAATACTGGCATGCCTGCCGTTTTTATTCGTTTTGCAGGATGCAATTTAAATTGCGCCTGGTGTGACACTAATTTTCGCAAATTTACTCGATTCACGTTAGATGCTTTAATGACTAAAGTGAGCGAATATAAAAGCAAAAATATTATTATTACAGGTGGCGAACCGACAATGGTTAAAGCGTTACCTGAATTGCTTTTGCCACTCAAAAAAGCGGGTTATTTCATCGCCATTGAAAGCAACGGTCTTGGTAAAGTCGATCCGCTTATTGATTATATTGCGCTAAGCCCTAAATTTTGTTATCAGTCACGCTATCAAAAAATAGTACAACCAATAGCAAATGAAGTACGCATAGTAGCCGAAAATCACTGCGATTTTATTCCTTTTTGCCAATATATCGAAACCCATATTCAAGCCAAACGCTATTATCTATCTCCTTGTGAAAAAGATGGTGCATTTAATATGTTTGAAACGATAGAGTTGTTAGGAAAAATCAACCAAAATCGACTGAATAATAAATGGCTTTTGAGTGTGCAAAGCCACAAGTTTGCCAATATAGAATGATAAATTAGTACTAAAGAGAACTAATTAAATATTCATAAAATCAAGAAGTTTTATTAATTTTAATTGAATAATTGTTTAATCTATAATAACCTCATATAAATTATTTATATGGAATTAACTGTCATGCGTTTTTGCTATTGTTTATTGCTAACTTTGTTTACAACTCCAGTTATAGCTTGGGATATAGTTTGTGATAATACTTTAACTTGTCGTGTTATAGAATATAGTGATATATCTGATACAGGAGTGATAAAATCGTCAATTTTATTCCAGCGAAAAGCGGGGGCCAATCAGCCAGTTGAAATTTATGTTAGAACAAAAAATAACAAAGAAGAAGATAAAGAAGGTATTGAAATTAAAAACACTCAACAATTAGATAATTCATTGGCTGCATTCATTAATCAAGAGTATTTAGGCGAATTAAAAGAAATACAAAATAATATTTATCAGTTGTCACAATTCCAAGCTACAAAAATTATTCAAGCATTTACAAAAAATGAGAAAGTTATATTCCGTAACAGTAGAAGTCAATCATTTTATACCAATGGCGGATTTTATGATGTCATGTTAACAATGGACAAAAAACAAGGACGGGTTGGTACAACTGGCGCAGTTATAGCACATGGTAATAAAAATGAATCAAACGTTTATGCACCAATACCTGTACCAACTATAAAAAAAGGTAAAGTAATTGCTCCAGAACAAAGTCAAGAACTTAATACCAATGAAGTAATTAAAATATTCCCTCAATTCAAAAAACGCTATATACATGAAGCTAAATGTGATGCTTATGATTTAGAAGATCCTTATTATGATGAAACACAAGGATATGATAAAAGATTTCGGTTAATTAAATTAGATAATAACCACGATTTACTTGAAACTAGGTGTTGGTTTAGCGCATATAACTCAGGTAACGCCTATTGGATAATTTCCAACACTGCTAAACTAAGTAATAAAAATATAAAATTTATAAATAATGAGGGCAATACATACAAAAATGGAACAATATCCAGTATAGCTAAGCTAAGAGGTGAGGGAGATTGTTTAGAAAAATCTAGCTGGACTTGGAATGGACATAAATTTATGCTTTCCTCTAATATAAGTACAGGTGAATGCTTAGGTTTTGACGGTGGGGCTTGGGAATTACCTTCTTTTGTTAGCGAAATAAAATAACAATTGAACAATAGAAAGCCTTCAGATCTTATGGCGGTTTAAATATTATAATTTTATATATTAACATTTACCGCAGATCTTTATACTATAAATATTTTACAAAGCAGCTAAAAATTGAAGGTTTTTAGCTTAAAAAAACTCTTTTATTCAAACCAGATCATTGATGCCATTCTACCAGTTCTATTTTCACGTCGATAAGAGAAGAATTCATCTTGTTCAGTATAAGTACAATAATCACCACCAAAAATTTGCGTTACTCCTACTGCTTGTAAACGTTGTTTGGCAATTAGATATAGGTCTGCTAGGTATTTTTGTTCAGTTGGGTTGATCAATTTAAACGCTTCTTGTGCTTTTGGATCGACTTTTTCAAATTGTTGTTTGACTTCAATACCTACCTCAAATTTTTTGACACTAATGGCTGGTCCCATCCAAGCAATGATGTTTGATGGCGAGCTTGAAAATTTTTTGATTGTTTCTTCTAATATACCATTACATAATCCTCGCCAACCAGCATGGACAGCTGCAACTTCGTCACCTTTTGTTGTACAAAAAAGGACAGGCATGCAATCTGCGGTTAACACCACACTAACTTGCTTAGGTTGATTGGTATATGATCCATCAGCTTCAAAAGTTTGATAAGAATCGATGTTACCTGTTGGAGGCTGTAAAGCAATTTGTGATATATCAAGCACTGTTGTGCTGTGAGTTTGCGTTAACCAATACGGTTCGCTTGGTATTTGTTCGGCTTGAATAATTCTTCGGCGGTTTTCAGCAATATGTTCTGAATTATCACCAGTTCGATTTCCCATATTTAAACTTGCAAATGGCGCTAAACTAACACCACCAGTTCGTGTTGAAGTAAAAGCATGAATTTTTTTTGGGGCTGTCCAATATGGGTAAATCGATTTAATCATATTCATCACCAATCTAGTTCATCTTTATGCTGTTCGGTATCTTCTTGTAAAGCTTGTATTAACTTTTGCATATCTTCAGGAATAGGAGCATGCCATTCCATTTGTTCACCTGTTATAGGATGATATAATCGCAACATGGTAGCGTGTAATGCTTGGCGATTAAAATCGCGTAAAGTTTGAATAAAAGATTCACTAGCCCCCTTAGGCGGCCTTGGTCTTCCACCGTAGAGTGGGTCACCAATTAGTGGGTGAGCAATATGTGCCATGTGCACGCGGATTTGGTGAGTTCGCCCTGTTTCTAAGCGCAATCGCAAACGTGTATGTAGGCGATATTTTTCCATCACTCTATAATGGGTAACCGCTGGTTTACCCGTTGGGAATACAGCCATATGTGTACGTTTGGTTGGATGACGGGTGATAGGCTGATCAACGGTTCCTCCTGCAGTAATAATCCCCATGACCACAGCTTCATATTCGCGTGTAATTTCGCGTAGTTGAAGTGATTCGACCAAATGTGTTTGTGCCATAATAGTTTTAGCTACAACCATTAGCCCTGTTGTATCTTTATCTAGACGATGCACAATACCTGCGCGGGGTACGCGTGCTATCTCAGGATAATAATGCAATAAGGCATTTAATACTGTACCATCAGAATTACCTGCTCCAGGATGCACAACTAAATCACGAGGTTTATTAATCACCAAAATGTCATCATCCTCGTAAACAATATCAAGCTTTATATCTTCCGGTTGATGATAAGTTTCTTGTTCAATTTCAGCATTAATAGTTATTATTTCGCCACCGAGCACTTTTTCTTTTGGTTTATTAACGATAACATCGTTGACAGTGACTTTATTATTAATAATCCAATCTTTTATTCTTGAGCGTGAATAATCAGGAAAAAGCTCGGATAATGCTTGATCTAAACGCATTCCTAGTTGACTTTGTTCGATTTTAGTTGATAATTTTAACTCATGCATGTGTAATTTATCTATTTTAAGCTGTTATGTTTTAGAGTATTATATACTAATCATCGCCTTTAATGTTTAATTATATTTGGATCAAAAACTGAATGAAATTGCGTTTACACTCTTTGCTAGCTATCGCTTTAAGTGGCATGCTAATTGGCTGTACTTCTTCCAAGCCCGATGTTGAAAATGTACCCGAGATTGAACTACATAACAAAGCGAAGTCAGAGCTTGAAAATGGTAATATTAAATCCAGTATTACTATATTAGAGTCCTTGGACAAAAATTATCCTTTTGGTCCTTATTCTCAACAAGTTCAACTTGATTTGATTTACGCTTACTATAAATCAGCTGACTTACCGTTAGCAATTGCGTCAATTGACCGTTTTTTGAAATTGAATCCAACGCATCCAAATATTGATTGGATTATTTATATGCGTGGCATTTCAAATATGGCACAAGACGACAATATGATCCAAGGTTGGTTTAATGTTGATCGTTCAGATCGCGATCCCGATTATGCTTCAGCTGCATTTAAGGACTTTTCTTATCTACTGTCTAGTTTTCCAAACAGTCAATATGCAGCCGATGCGCAAAAACGCCTTGTATTTTTGAAAAATAGATTGGCTCGCTATCAGTTAAAAGTCGCACAATTCTATACAAAACGCGGTGCTTATGTAGCTGTGATTAATCGCGTGACTGAAATGTTAATTATGTTTCCAGATACCGATTCAACTAAAGAAGCATTGCTTTTAATGCGTAATGCTTATAATGAATTAGGCTTAGTTGATGAAACCCAAAAACTTGATCAACTGATTCAAGCAAATCTTAAAAACATGCCTAAAGAAGAACAAAGATCATTCTTGTCACGTTTTACTAGCGTCTTTAATGGTGGTTAGGCTTTTTTAATTAAGATACCTACCTTTAATTGCTATTTAATCACACTTAAATAGCAATTAATTTAACTTTTTGTATCCCTGTCACCTTAACCTATTAAAGGTTTGTTATTTATTAAATATCAGTAATAAAATATGCTCAATAACTTAGAATTTATCATAACAAGAAATCAATGTCTTACTTCATATATCGTTTGTAAAACGAATCAATAACCAATACAATTAGCAGCATATTTTTATTAGTAATAATAGATAGGACATTAACTCGTCATGCAAGAACAATATCGCCCAGATGAAATAGAAGCCATTGTACAAAAACATTGGCAAGAAAATAAAACCTTTCACGTTACTGAAGATTCATCAAAAGAAAAATATTACTGCTTATCGATGCTACCTTACCCTTCTGGGCGTTTGCATCTTGGTCATGTTCGTAACTACACCATTGGTGATACCATTTCTCGTTACCAACGTTTAAATGGTAAAAATGTACTACAGCCAATCGGTTGGGATGCGTTTGGTTTGCCTGCTGAAGGTGCTGCAGTTAAAAACAATACTGCACCTGCAAAATGGACCTATGAAAATATTGCTTATATGAAAAAGCAATTACAACTTTTAGGATTTGGTTATGATTGGGATCGTGAAATTACTACTTGCCGTCCTGAATATTATAAATGGGAACAATGGTTTTTTACTAAGTTATACGAAAAAGGCTTAGTTTATAAAAAAACATCGGCAGTTAACTGGTGCCCAAATGATCAGACCGTACTTGCTAATGAGCAAGTGGTTGAAGGTTGTTGTTGGCGTTGTAATACCCCTGTTGAGCGCAAAGAAATTCCACAATGGTTTATTAAAATTACCGAATATGCCGAAGAATTACTTAATGATTTGGATATGCTTGAAAGTTGGCCAGAGCAAGTTAAAACCATGCAACGTAACTGGATTGGTCGTTCTGAAGGAGTTGAGTTTGATTTTGCTGTTGAAAATTATTCTGATAAGTTACGCGTTTATACCACTCGTCCTGATACATTAATGGGCGTTAGCTTTGTCTCTGTTGCCGCAGAGCACCCTCTTGCACAATTAGCAGCTCAAAACGATCCTAAAATTGCTGAATTTATTGCTGAATGCAAAAATACCAAAACTGCCGAAGCTGATATGGCAACCATGGAAAAGAAAGGTATTGCCACAGGCTTTTATGCTATTCACCCTTTAACAGGTAAAAAAGTCCCTGTTTGGATTGCTAATTTTGTGTTAATTGAATATGGTACAGGTGCAGTAATGGCTGTACCAGGTCACGATGAACGCGATTATGAATTTGCTTCTAAATATCACTTACCAATCAATCCTGTTATTTTAACTCAAGACGGTAACGCACCAGATCTTTCTGAAAAAGCATATACTGAGCATGGCAAGTTATTTAATTCAGGCGAATTTGATGGTCTTGATTTTGATCAAGCATTTAATGCTGTTGCTGATAAGTTAATTGCATTAGGTATTGGTAAACGTAAAGTTAATTACCGTTTGCGTGATTGGGGTGTTTCACGTCAACGTTATTGGGGTGCACCAATCCCAATGGTGACGCTTGAAGATGGTACAACCATACCAACACCAGAAGACCAATTACCAGTTATTTTACCTGAAAATGTTGAAATGAATGGTATTACCAGTCCAATTAAGGCAGATCCTAACTGGGCTAAGACAACCGTTAACGGTCAACCTGCACTACGTGAAACCGATACGTTTGATACCTTTATGGAATCTTCTTGGTATTATGCTCGTTACACTTGTCCAAACTACGACAAAGGTATGTTAGACGAAAAAGCAGCAAACTATTGGTTACCTGTTGACCAGTATGTTGGTGGTATTGAACATGCCATTATGCATTTACTTTATTTTAGATTTTTCCATAAATTAATGCGTGATTTTGGTTTAGTATCGTCAGATGAACCAGCAAAACGTCTACTTTGCCAAGGTATGGTATTAGCTGATGCATTTTATTATACCAGTCCAACAAATGAACGTATTTGGGTTTCGCCAACTGAAGTCACTATTGAACGTGATGATAAGGGTCGCATTGCTAAAGCTGTCGATAGTCATGGCAATGAGCTAGTTCATGCCGGTATGACCAAAATGTCAAAATCAAAAAATAATGGTATCGATCCGCAAGAAATGGTTGAAAAATATGGTGCTGATACCGTTCGATTGTTTATGATGTTTGCATCACCTGCTGATATGACACTAGAATGGCAAGAATCTGGCGTTGAAGGTGCAAACCGATTTATTAAACGTGTATGGCGTTTAGTTTATGAACATACCCAAAAAGGTGTAGCTGCAAAACTAGACGTTACAGCTCTAGATAGTGAACAAAAATCATTGCGTCGTGAATTACATAAAACCATAGCGAAAGTGAGTGATGATATTGGCCGCCGCCAAACATTTAATACTGCTATTGCCGCTGTGATGGAATTTATGAATCGCTTACAAAAAGCACCGCAAGAAACTGGGCAAGATCGCGCTCTAATGAATGAAGCTTTAAATGCGATTGTTCGACTACTTTACCCTATGATGCCTCACGCTTGTTTTGTTATGTGGCAAGCTTTAGGTAACAACGAATCGATTGATAATACAATTTGGCCTGTTGCTGATCAATCGGCAATGGTTGAGGACGAAAAACTCATTGTTGTACAAATCAATGGCAAAGTCCGTGGTAAATTTGTTGTACCTGCCGATGCCGATCAAGATTTTGTTTTGTCACAAGCAAAACAAGAACCTAACATCCAAAAATATTTGAGTGATGTTGCTATCCGTAAAGTGATTTATGTACCAGGTAAATTATTAAATCTTGTTGTTGATTAATATTGTTTGATAACTAAATTTAGGCGGTTATTAATATGAAAAAATATTTAGCATTAATTATGTTATTAACAATATCCTTAACAGGATGTGGATTTCACTTACAACATGAGACAGAAGTGCCAGAAAGTTTTAAAACGATGTCTTACATAAGTTATGACCCTTATGGCAGATTGTCTCGCAATATTAAAGAGTTATTACACGATAATGATGTGATAATAACGAATAATAATGCTTCAGGTCAGGTACCATTGTTAAAAATGGTAAGTGAAAATCTAAGTCGCAATACCATCTCGATTTATCAAGATGGTAAGGCAGCCGAATACCAATTAGTGTTAACGATTGAAGCACAAATTGTTATTGCTGGTCAACAGACTTATCCAATAAGCGTACGCGTGTTTAGAACGTTTTTTGATAATCCAGCTGAAGCTTTGGCTAAGACGGTTGAACAAGACTTAATTGAAAACGAAATGTTTAAACAAGCGGCTAAACAAGTCATCCGTAAACTAAAATCGATTCATGCAGTAAATTAACGTTGACATGATTAAAATTAGTGCCGATCAAATTAACAATAATGTGGGGGCTCCCTATTATTTAATTTTAGGTAGTGATCCCTATTTACAGCATTATGTGCAAACTGAGTTACGCAAATCCTTTTTACAAAAAGGATTTGATGAGCAACTTACTTTTGTAATTGATAATCAAACCGATTGGACAGCTATTTATGATAGCTGTCAGGCTATGAATCTATTTTCTGCAAATACTCTGATTTTTCTTGATTTTGGTGAGGGTTCATTAAACGCAGCTATCACTACCAAACTCAATACACTAAGTGAGGTTTTAACCCCTGGTATTGCGCTGGTTATTACACTTAACAAAATTACGAAATCGCAAGAAAACGCTACTTGGTATAAAGCTTTATCGGATAAATTGGTGGTTATCAATTGCACTACACCCGATACTTTACAGTTGCCACAATGGATCAAAAATCATTTGCAACAACAACAAATGACCATTGAACCAAAGGCAATTGAACTGCTTTGCTATTATTATGAAGGCAATTTACTGGCATTAACACAAATTATTGCACAACTTAAGTTGTTGTATCCTAATCAGAGCATTTCTTATGATGAAGTCGAAAATAATATAAATGATTCGGCAATATTTACACCATATCATTGGACTGATGCGATGATTGCCAATAAAACAAAACGAGCCATTCATATTTTACAACAGCTAAAAATAAATGAATTTGAGCCGTTAATTTTATTGCGGATTGTTCAACGTGAATTGATATTGATGATCAATTTAAAAAAAGGATTGCAACAAAAATCATTAAAACAAGTTTTCGATGAATATAAGGTTTGGCAAAATAAAAGAACGATATATACCAGTTATCTAAACCGTTGCGATATTAATGACCTATTTAATTTATTAGCCAAATTGACAGAGATCGAAATCAGTTTAAAGCATGATAACCAAGCACGAATATGGGACGCAATGTTTAATTTATCGATGCAATTTATGGGATTAGATAAATGTTAACTGCATTATTAGGAGGAACTTTTGATCCGATCCATTATGGACACCTTCGCCCTGCTATTTCGTTAGCAAATGAAGTCGGATTAAAGCAAATTGGTTTATTGCCTAATCATATCCCTCCTCATAAACCACAACCCGAAGCGAGTACTGAACAACGCTTGGCAATGTTAAAATTGGCTATCGAAGGTTTACCATTATTTGCGTTGAATGTAAGAGAGATCTTACCTGAAACTTCAACACGTCCTTCTTATACTATCGAAACGCTTCAAGCCTGGCGACAAGAAAATGGGAATAGTGAAGGATTGGCATTTATTATGGGACAAGATTCATTATTGAGTTTACCGACTTGGAGTAAATGGAAAACGCTGCTTGATTATTGCCATTTACTAATTTGCCGTAGACCAGGTTATGCCCAAAAAACTGATAACATTGAGTTACAACAATGGATTGATGTGCATAATACCACAAACGTTAAAGATCTACACAATTCACCACATGGTTATATCTTTTTTGCACATACGCCACTTGAAGATATTTCAGCTACTGAGATCAGGCAAAATATTAACAACCAGGCCAGTTGTGAAAATTTGTTACCACCCAAAGTGTGGCATTATATTCATCAGCAAGGCCTTTATACTGCAAAGAAATAGTAGAAAGGGCTTTACATCTGACAGTTTTTTCGGCATTATTTCGCCGCAGTGTTTATTTATTTTAAACTCAGCTTTTTGTGTTTATACTTAACTTTACTTTGTCATCGAATAAAATACTTTATAGATGTCATAAAAGCGCAACGCGATACCTTTGCACTATATGTGCTTAGACGAGGAAAGTTAGTTGAGTATATTTAATTTGTACTTATTATTAAGAGGCCCCAATGGCAAAAGAAGATAACATTGAAATGCAAGGAACCATACTTGATACTCTTCCAAATACGATGTTTCGTGTGGAACTTGAAAATGGTCATGTCGTTACTGCACATATTTCTGGTAAGATGCGTAAGAACTATATTCGTATTTTAACTGGTGATAAAGTTACTGTTGAAATGACACCTTACGATCTATCTAAAGCACGCATCATCTTCCGAAGTCGCTAATATCGTTATCAGAATAAACTTTTATCGCTATATAACTGTTTATTTCTCTCTTTTTTAATAAAAAAACCGTCGACAAAAGTCGACGGAGAAGTGAGGTATTTAAACTAAACTAGTGAGTTAATCATCTTTAGAAAAGTTCATTTGATCGTATTTAACCCATTTTGTTTTTTTAACTATTTTATAGCCAAAGTAAATCATTAAAAATAATGGTAAACCGATATAGGTTGCAATTACACTATTCCAATCAATAGAATCTTGTAGGAAGGCTTCGTAATTTTGACCAAGTGTTATAATTAAACATAATACGAAAGCAAAAACAGGGCCAAATGGGAAGCAGCTTGATTTATATGGTAATTGATTAACATCATGACCTTGCATAAGGTAACCCTTTCTAAAACGATAATGACTAATTGCAATTCCTAACCAAGCAATAAAACCAGTCATACCTGACATATTGAGCAACCACAAATAAACAACCTGATCTTTATACATCGACGTTAAGAAGCAAAGCATGGCTACAAACGTCGTTGCTAATAACGCTGCACGGGGTACACCTGATGATGATAATTTTGCAAAGATTTTAGGTGCTTTACCTTCTTTAGCAAGAGCATAAAGCATACGAGTTGAAGCATAAAGTCCTGAGTTACCCGCAGATAAAACTGAAGTCAGTATAACAGCATTCATTAATGCTGCAGCTGATAATAATCCTGCATGTTCAAATACTAGGGTAAATGGACTAACACTTATATCGGTCTCATCGTTACGTAGTAAATTAGGATCAGTATAGGGAATAATTAAACTGATGACTAAAATCGCAAAGATATAAAATAACAGTATTCGCCAAAAGACTTGCCGCATAGCTTTAGGAATATTTTTTTCTGGATCTTTTGATTCACCAGCTGCAATACCAATTAATTCTGTACCTTGAAATGAAAATCCAACTACCATTGCTACACCAATCATTGATGAAAATCCACCAGCAAAAGGCGCTTCTTTGATAGTCCAATTTTGCCAACCTGCACCTTCTGCACCATGGAAAATACCAATAATCATTAATAAACCAACAATAATAAAAACAATAACGGTGACAACTTTAATTAATGAAAACCAAAATTCAGCTTCACCAAAACCTTTAACTGAAATATAGTTTAAACAAAAGATGATACTTAAAAACAATAAACTCCATAACCAGCTATAAGGACCGGCATCAAACCAATAAGAAATAACTAGCTGAGCGGCAACTAGGTCAACCGCAACTGTAATTGCCCAGTTATACCAATAGTTCCAACCAATGGCAAAACCAAACGCTTCATCTACATAACGTGAACCATAAGTTGCAAAGGTGCCTGAAACAGGTAAATATGCAGCAAGTTCCCCTAAGCTAGTCATTAAAAAGTACACCATTACACCTATAATGGCATACGAAAGCAAAGCACCACCGGGACCTGCCTGAGCAACAGTTGCTCCTGAGGCAACAAATAGCCCTGTGCCAATTGAACCACCAATGGCGATCATAGCTAAGTGACGCGCCTTTAAATCTCGTTTTAATTTGTTTTTCATATCAATATTCTTCTTTGTTAAGGAGAGCCCATCTTATGGAGCATAAATTTTTATATTCCACATTATTTAACAACCAAATAGGCAGCTAAAAATTTATATTAATCATTACTGATAAATAAAATAGGTAAAAGTGTATCAAAAAAAAATGATGGCGAGATAAATAATTCTAATAATCGAACTGTTTTGTTAAATATATACAATACTTAACCTTTAGTTAGCTGTTCTAATTGAGTTAAATAATTCAGTGCTTGCGAACGGCTATTACCACACATTTCGATACAAGGTTTTAATCGACCACAAACTTTCGGTCTCGATGGGTGCAAGAACAATTTACATTGATAATTGTTATCTAAATGAATACAAGCAATACCAGCTGGTTTACCCTTAGGCATACATGGGATGGCTGATGAAATTGAAGGAGCAATACAACAGGCACCGCAGTTTTTTCGACATTGGAATGAATCTGTCATAGTGTTTTCTTTATTTTACACGCCTATTCAATAAATTTTGATGGTGACAATAGCAAGTTAGCGGTAAAATAGCGAGCTAATTTTTTAACTTTTTTTAATCGTGAAGAATAAATATTATGGCTAAAGCAAATGAAATAAAACGTGGTGATGCAGTCACCTATAATGGTAAATTATTACTTGTTAAAGATATTGATGTTCAAAGTCCAAGTGCACGGGGTGCCAGTACACTTTATAAAATGCGTTTTACCGATGTAAAAAATGGTGGAAAAGTTGAAGAACGTTTTAAAGGTGATGATATCCTCGAAACAATTGAACTATCCCGTCGACCTGTTAGTTTTTCGTATATTGATGGTGATGAATATGTATTTATGGATAATGAGGATTATACCCCTTATATCTTCAAAAAAGAGCAAATTGAAGATGAATTATTGTTTATCCCTGAAGGCGGTATGAATGGTATTCAAGTGCTAATGGCTGATGGTGAAGTTCTTGCCTTGGAATTGCCACAGACTGTTGAACTTGATATTGTTGAAACCTCGCCAAGTATTAAAGGAGCTTCAGCTAGTGCGCGAACTAAACCAGCTACTTTATCGACTGGGCTTGTAATTCAGGTTCCAGAATATATTGATAACCATGAAAGAGTTAAAATTCATATTGCTGAACGCCGTTACATGAGCCGTGCCGAATAACCAATAAAATCGTAATGAATATATATAATCAAAATAAACTACATAAACGATTGCGTCGCTTAACTGGCGAAGCAATCGCTGACTTTAATATGATCGAAGAAGGCGATCGTATTATGGTTTGCTTATCAGGCGGTAAAGATAGTTATACTTTGCTTGATATTCTTATCAACTTAAAAATCAGTGCACCAGTACATTTTGATCTAATAGCAGTTAACTTAGATCAAAAACAACCAGGATTTCCTGAACATGTATTGCCTGAATATTTAAATTCGTTAGGCATTGAATATAAAATCGTGCAAGAAAACACCTACGGTATTGTCAAGGATAAAATCCCTGAAGGTAAAACAACTTGCTCGCTTTGTTCACGGCTACGTCGTGGCATTTTATATCGCACAGCAACCGAACTTGGTGCAACAAAAATTGCCCTTGGCCATCATCGAGATGATATTTTAGAAACGCTATTTTTAAATATGTTTTATGGTGGCAAACTCAAAGCAATGCCGCCAAAGCTAATGAATGATTCAGGTGAACATATCATTATCCGACCACTAGCTTATTGCAAAGAAAAAGATATCGCCAGATACGCTGAAATTAAACAATTTCCGATTATTCCTTGTAATCTTTGTGGCTCACAACCCAACTTACAAAGGCAAGTAATTAAAGAAATGCTCAATGAATGGGATAAAAAGTTCCCCGGACGCATTGAAACCATGTTCCGAGCAACACAAAACATCACCCTATCCCATCTGTGTGATACCAATTTGTTTGATTTTAAAGGGATTAAAAAAGGTGATCTTTCTGTTAATGGTGGCGATATTGCTTTTGACCGCGAAGATATGGCAACAACCATCGGTTTTGATGCTTCAGAACTTGAAAAACAAGATATGATTTTATGGAAGGAAGCAAAATAGTGGCTTAATATACATATACTTTAACTTTTTCATCAATGCCATTAATGTGGCATTGATTTTTACATTTCCTAGAAATTTTAAATCCACAATAAAGTTAAACCAAACATTAAAATAAAAAGCCAATTTATTATGTTAACCATTTTAGCCAGCATTGGTTGACTATTTGTTTTTCTTGCACAAATTGCGAACTATTAACCGTGCTAGATTGTAATTGCAATGCTAATCTATGAATTTTGTTGCGCATATCGATATAGGCTTGTGTTAGCTGCTCTGCTTCTTGGCTATCCATTATTTGATAATTTGTCGCAAGTTCTAAAATCCGAACATTATCGCTCCACTTTGTCATTTTAGGATATTTATTAGCATAATTAAGCACAAGATATTGCGATATAAACTCAATATCTCCTATTCCTCCTTCATCAATTTTTAAGTTAAATAAATTGTTTTGAGTGCTACCTAGATGTACTCTCATTTTTTCACGCATTTCACGCACTTCTTTTTTTAATACAACTTCATCACGCTTTTTACAAAGTACATTATGACGAATTTGGTTAAAACGTTTTATTAATTCACCTTCTCCATATATAGCTCTTGCTCTGACTAATGCTTGATGCTCCCAAGTCCAAGCTTCATTCATTTGGTAATCTTCGAACGAATCTAAACTACAAGCAAGCAATCCTGCATCACCCTGAGGGCGAAGCCTTACATCGACTTCATATAAAATCCCAAAACTAGTACGAACATTAAATAGATGAATAATTCGCTGAACTAAACGCAAATAGAATTGACGACTATCTATCTGCTTATTGCCGTTAGTTATACTATTAACTGGACAATCATGTAAAAAAACCAAATCGAGATCCGAACCATAACCCAGTTCCCAACCGCCTAATTTACCATAGCCGATTACCACCAAGCCTTTATGATTATCAGCCAAATGCTCAGGCTTGCCATAGCGAGTAACCATTTGATTCCAAGCCATTTGTATGACAAAATCTAATAATGATTCAGCCACATAAGTTAGGTGATCACTGACCTTCATGGTAGTTAATACATGCTCAACATCGCAAGCAGCTATATGCAACAATTGCATCTGTTTAAATTGACGTAAAGCTTCAAGTTGTTGTTCTTCGTCATCAACTTCAATACGTAATAAATATTGATAAAGCTGGCTTTTATATTCATTTGGAGCAACAGTCTGATAAAGCGAATTGATATCAATAAGCTCATCTAATAATATAGGGTAATGAGCCAGCTGATCGCTAATCATTGGTGAAGCACTACATAAGCGAATCAATTGCTTCAAAGCAGTTGGATATTCAAGTAACAGTTCTAAATAAGTGGTACGACTAACAATATTAACAAGTAACGGCAAAATCCTTGATAGCACCATTGTTGCTTGCTTTTCGCTACAGACAGCTTCTAACAAACGTGGCATTAACTGATCGAGGATTTCACGCCCCCGTACGCCAATGGTACGTTTACCTATATCATCACGAAATTGCACTAGCATTTGGTAGATCTGCGTAACTTCTGTTTCTGAATAGGTAGGTAATATTGCACTAACATCGCTTATTTGAAGATCAGGCACCCAAAGATCGTCAAATTGATCGTTATAAGGCTTAGTCATTGAGGTAGATTCTGATTCGTTTTCGCCAATAAGTTCATTAAAAATTTGGCGGTTATGTTGCATCCGCACTAATAACGCTTGTTCAAAATCATGCCAATGATTAAAGCCCATGCTTATCGCTAAACGAGCTTGATCCAGTGCATTATTTGGCAAGGTTTGGGTCTGTTCGTCAGCAATAGCTTGTAGAAGATTTTCACAACGGCGTAAAAATAGGTAATTTTCTCGTAATAACGATACTTCATTCGATGCAAGTAGCGATTCTTGTTCAATCACATCAAGCGCATTTAATAGCGAACGAGTTTGCAACCCCACTACTCTTCCACCACGAATAAGCTGAAAAACTTGTACAATAAACTCTATTTCACGAATCCCACCAGCACCAAGCTTAATGTTATTTTTTAAACCACGACGACGCACTTCACGTTCAATCATGCTTTTCATATTACGCAATGATTGTAAAACACTAAAATCAATATAGCGACGATAAACAAATGGTTTTAACATTTGATAAAGCTCACTGACATAAGGAGATTGTTGATCACCAAGCACTTTAGCTTTAACCATTGCATAACGTTCCCAATCGCGCCCTTGTTCTTGATAGTAATCTTCCATAGCAGAAAAACTCAGCACCAAAGGTCCACCATCACCAAGTGGCCGCAAGCGCATATCAACGCGATAAACAAATCCATCTTCTGTAATTTGGTCTAACGCTTTGATCAAACGTTGTCCCAAACGTGTAAAGAATACAGCATTATCTAACTCTCTCCGCCCTCCTTGTGTTTGTCCATGTTCGGGATAGGTAAAAATCAAATCAATATCGGACGAGAAATTAAGTTCTCCACCACCTAATTTTCCCATACCTAAAATCAGCAGTGGCTGCGTCTGACCTTGAGCATTGTAAGGTGTCCCCCACTCTTTGCAACTAAGCTCATAAAGCCAATTACGAGCTGTAACAATTATCACCTCAGCTAGTTCACTTAATTGTAATAAAATCTGCTCATCATTACTGATATGAACTAGTTGAGACCATGCTAACCGGACTAAAATATAACGACGAAATTGCCTTAAAATCTTCATGAATTCAGTTTCATCTGAAACTGCTATTAATTTTTCATTTAACCAAGTTTGGTAATACTGTCTTTCATCTGCCTGTGGGGGATTTTGGCTGATTTCTGTTAGCCAGTTAGGAAATCGATAAAATGCATCTACCAAAAAATTACTTCGCACTAAAATATCTAGATTAGCTTGTATTTCGTTTGATTGACATTGTTTAAGTTGAGAGGCAACTTTTTGCTTTTGTTGTTCAAACAAAGAAGAAACTGGAAGGTTAAATTCTGACATAAGCAAGCTCTCTTAGAAATTTCTTCACAAAATAATATCAGCAAAATAAGAATATATTATAAGTAACTTTTGTAAGTTATATAGTATTTTATATACAAAATAAAAAAGTGTCGAAAATGATGAGATGATTTTTAATTGAGTATTGTTTTTAGGAATGATTCATAAAGAATATACAACTTCTTTAAACCCTTTATTTTATATTACCATAGGTGCAAAGTCTTTTTGGAGTAAAAAGACCTTTACTGGAGCTATATATAACCATATATCCTAATAAAAACCGTCATTATATTGTTGTATAGATAAAAAAATATCATACCGAAAAAAATAAAAATTTCAGGCAACAATTCTTGCAATTAATATAAGGCAACCTTGTCTATTATAGAACAATGCCTATTATAATTAATGTAAAAATGTTACCAATAAACTAATTTGTACAAATTTTATTCTGACTTTGACTCAACAAAACTGGATAAATTAACTTCTTTTCCAAAAAATGCTTTTGCTGTTTTACCAACAACTACCGAACCTATTGCACATAAAATAAGAAGAAATAATATAATATCTGTTATAACAATAACCATTATTTCGCTATCTGTTAATGAATCTGCAACCTCATCAAACCATTTCAGACAATATATATTGAAAAATAAAACAATTATTGCTGCCAACGATGTTAACACAAAAGCAATGACAGAACTTGAAATTAATGACTTCACCTGTAAATTATCATAAACAGTTTTAAATTGTTTTCGCAAAACAAAATAACCAATCGTATTTACAATCAATAAAAAAACTGAATAAAAAATAATAGTTCTAATATGGTATTCAAGGGGACCTATAGAATCCAGAGGATCTTTAGGAACAAAAAAGAAATTTAAGCAAAATAAGACAATAGATAGATAATAGAAATTAAATAATAGAATAAATAAAGATAAATGAGTTTTTTGACTATTGTCCGAGGATAATACAATCATATCTGACTCTGTTACGAAAGCTGTTCGCAGTAGTTTTATCCCTAAATAAATCGCCATTATTATCCAAATATAACAAGCTAATCTAAATATGCCTATATAGAGGCTTTCTATATAAGTAAAATAATATGGCACTATAGCATAATATAAAAATCCAAGAACCTGTCGCTCAAATATCACCTGATAACCATTGATACCTATTATTATAAAAAAAACAATTAAAAACACACAAAGCAGATTCTTTTTATTGACTCGATAGACCGAATTCTTGTGCAAGATTATGGCTGAAGTAATAAAAATTAAAACCAGATTTGCTAACTGATTAAAAGTATTAGGCAAAACTATATGAATAATTAATGATAAGAAAGAATCGTCCCAAATATATGGGTTAACCTTTGCATAGCTAAAAACCATATTCTCAACAAGAAGTTCTCGTCCAACTAAAAAAGCGCTATCTAGCACCCCATAAAACAGCAAAAACAAGAACGGTAATTTAAAAAAAGAAAGCTTCATTATTTTACTTTTTATTTCATTGATTAATAGTCATATTTGCGATCAACATAAGCCTGAACTTTGTATTAATCTCACTAAAAGCAAATTCTTTTACAGAGTTAATAGTCAATAATGCCATTTGCCATTGTGTAAATTCAGGCTCAAAAGGAAGATTTTTATCTATTAGAATATAATTTATTTGGTTTAGTGTTTGTTTATATAACTCTAAATCATTAACTTCTAATGCATATTCTTCATTTTGTTGCCAAAATCTTAACAGGCTTGCTAGATCTTGATGGGCTTGAAAATCAAATTGACAAGTTTTAAGTGATGTATTTTTCAGTAAACAATAGCCCCTAGCAGCTTTACTTTGTGAAAAAAGATGCAAATGGAAACGGCTTAATTCAAGAGCAAAATTAAACAGGTCTTGTTTATTACCTTGTTTGAGTTCTAATTCGACTTCTTGAATGATTTTAACTTTTTTGTTTGACTTAATTTCCCCTTGGTCTAGTGCTACCTCAATTTCGCTACTCGCAAAAGAAATTAACCAAGTTTGCCTTTTGAAATCAGTACTGAACAATGGTAATAAATCTCGTTGTAACCGCTCAATATCGCAATTATAGGGTAATGCCATATGTGGTAATACAGCTAAATTGGGTTCTGAATTAGGTAAGTCAACATTAAATTCAGCACGCTCATGTAATCCAGACACAGACTTGCTATCTCGCTTTAAGGTGATTTCAAACTCTTTTTCGTGATCACTTTCGCATTCCCTTACTCGCAATCCACACTGATTATTACGTAGGTAATAATCGCTTGTGTCATAATAGGTACTAGTCAAATTGAGTTTTGTAGAACTGTTTTTTGCTGGTGATATCGTTAAAAATTCAACTTCGTCGCTATCAGCCCATTGATCTAGAAAATATCTTAAATTAGCAATATCACTAGTATTAATTTCAAACTTTAATTCGATTTCATTACTCATTCATCTACTATTTTTTCGCTATTTTTAACATAATCAACGATAAATCTACTTCATACATCATAGCGAATCACCGTTAATCAACAATATGACAAATTATTTTACAACACGAAATGGATTAGGTTTTGATTTAGATTGTTTAGGTTGTGAGGGCAAAGATTCGCTCTGTATACGATATTGTGGCTCATCTTCAAATCCCATACCAACACCGTTTTCACGAGCATAAATCGCCTCAATCGCTGCCATTGGTACAACAATATGTTGTGGCACACCAGAAAAGCGAGCATTAAATTCAATTTGTTCGTTAGTAGCCAAATATTGGCCAACGGATTGTGGGGCTATATTGAGTATAATTTGATTGTTTTGGATAAATTCTTGTGGCACTAACACACCATATACTGATGTATTAACCACAATATAAGGCGTCAATTCATTATCCAAAATCCAGTCATAAAAAGCCCTAAATAGATAAGGGCGACGTGGCGTCATTTGTTCAAGTTCCATCAAGGCTACCTTGGCTAAAATTATCGTAAATAAAGATAAATTTAATTGTTTATGATCTTATCTTTTTTTCTGCTTCAGTTAATGAATTAATAAAAGCAGGGCGTTCAAAAATTCTCGCCATATAGGCTAAATAATTCTTTTCGGCTACTTTTGGTAATTCAATACCAAGCAATGGCAAACGCCAAAGTAACGGCGCAAAGTAACAATCACATAATGTAAAATCATCACTCATAAAATAATCTTTTTCTTTAAACATAACCGAAACTGAAACAAGATCATCAAGAAGGTTTTTTCGTGCTGTTTTAGCCGCATCACTATTAGGATCAGTAATAATTGTTTCGTATGCACTATACCACTCTTTTTTAATACGGTACATTGTTAATCGTGAATTAGCGCGAACGATAGGATAAACAGGCATTAATGGTGGGTGCGGAAAGCGTTCATCCAAATATTCTAACGCAATATGTGGTTCATATAACGTAAGGTCACGATCAATTAAAGTTGGAATTGAACTATATGGATTAAGATCCAATAATTCCTGAGGTAAATTATCTGCCGTTACAAACTCTATTTCCGCAGTTACCCCTTTTTCTGCCAGAACAAAACGAATCTGATGCCCGTAAATATCTGTTGTATCACAAAATAATGTCATTACAGAACGTTTATTAACAGCAACAACCATATCCACTCCAAATTTATAAAATTAAAATAAGTCTAGTTGCCGTCTATTCTAACAAATTGGATAACAAAATTGTTAAAAAAAAATAAATTTTCTTTAATTCTTTTCCTCAAGCCCTAATTTTGACAAGCAGTTTCATAAAACATGTGCTTAAGTATAGGATTTATTAAATTAGTTAACCTAATAATATTAAATAATATTTATTTCCTAAATAATCTTAATTCTTAAAAATATTTAACCTACGTAGTTTAACTTTTTAATTAACCAAATCAGCATAAAAAAACCCAGCATTTGCTGGGTTTTGAAACAAAATTGTAACGTTTTTGTAATATTGCTGCTAACGTTTGCTGAATTGAGGACGACGACGAGCTTTGCGTAGACCCACTTTTTTACGTTCAACTTGACGTGCATCACGAGTAACAAAACCTGCTTGACGTAACGCAGAACGTAAAGTTTCATCATATTCCATTAACGCACGAGTAATACCGTGACGAATCGCACCAGCCTGACCTGAAATACCACCACCTTTAACAGTGATATAAAGATCAAGTTTGTCAGTCATCTCAACTAACTCTAACGGTTGCATAACAACCATACGAGCTGTATCACGACCAAAGTATTGCTCTAAAGAACGCTTGTTAATAACGATGTTACCACTACCTGGTTTGATAAATACACGAGCAGCAGAACTTTTGCGGCGACCTGTACCGTAATATTGATTATCAGCCATCTTTTATCCCCTTAAATATCTAGTACTTGCGGTTGTTGTGCCGCATGATTGTGCTCACTACCAGCATAAACTTTTAGTTTACGGTACATTGCACGACCAAGAGGACCTTTCGGTAACATGCCTTTTACAGCAATTTCGATGACTTGTTCAGGATGACGTTCAATCATCTCTTTAAAAGTCGCTTCTTTAAGTCCACCGATGTAGCCAGTATGACGATAATAGATCTTATCAGTGCGTTTTTTGCCTGTTACAGCAACTTTTTCTGCATTGATAACGATAATATAATCACCTGTATCAACATGTGGTGTGTATTCTGCTTTGTGTTTACCACGCAAACGGCTTGCGATTTCAGTAGCTAAACGACCTAACGTTTTACCAGCTGCATCAACAACATACCAGTCGCGTTTAACTGTTTCTGGTTTAGCTGAAAAAGTACTCATTCGTAATTATCCAATTTTTAATTAATCTCACGTTAATAAATTATTTGATTTATTTACACTTTTTGATTGTTACCATTAATTAACTCACCCCTTCGAGCGGTTATACTAATATTGACAACCGAAAACAACGTTGGGAAGAACGTTGTCGTAACGTGGGTGGCAATATTATACAGAAATTTTATAAAAGCGCTAGAGTAAAAATAAAAAATCATAGCGAGAAGGAATGCTTACTGATAAACTAAAATCAACATTAAATAACAAAATATTTAAATAAATGAACAATACAATTCAACTTTCAATAGAAGATTATATTAGCAAAGGTTTGCACCGAAAATGTTATCGTCATCCAAATGATCCCAATAAGTGTATCAAAGTGAATTATAATGTTGGTGCTGAAGATGAGACTAATCGAGAAATTTCTTATTATAAACATCTAATTAGACGTAATGTTTCATTCGATGCAATAGCAAAATATTACGGTCCAGTTTCAACCAATTATGGCAAAGGCCATGTTTTCCAACTCATCCGAGATTATACCGGTGAAATAGCTATACCACTTGAAAAATACCTCGCTGATACAAAATTAACTAAGCAATATTATGATGATTTAGTTACTTCATTAAGAAATTTGAAATCAACCCTATTAAAAGATCGTATTATTACAATGACAATAAAAAGCAAAAATATTTTGTTTCAGCACTTAAGTGCAGATAACAGTCGCTTAATTATTATCGATAATATCGGTAATTCAACTCTTATTCCTATTGCCAATTACATTCCTTTTTTTGCTAAAGCCAAAATTGAACGAACTTGGCAACGTTTTTTAACATCCATTATTAAAGAAAATAGCAACAACAAATTAATCACTCGTTTAGTTGACGAAGTGAATCAGTAATCCTCAATTGTGCAATAGCACCTTTTACATTATTAGGTCTATTTTTTAAGGTAAATAGACCTTGATGTAATTTAGCAATACGGTTGACTATACTTAAACCAAGCCCAATACCATTATGCTTGCGATCCATACGAAAAAAGGCTTGAGTCAGTTTTTCGCTTTTAGACTCATCAATGCCATTACCTTCATCTTCTACAGTAATAATGATATCTTTTTTAATTTTGTAACAGCTTACCACAATTTTAGTGTTCTCAGGACTGTAGCGATAACTATTTTCAACTAAATTACGTACTAATAGTCTTATTAAGGTTGCATCACCATTAAAAATAAGATCTTTATCAGTCAAATACCATTCGAGCTGTTGCTGTTTTTGTGAAGTCAATTCTGTTAGTTCATCAGACAGCGGAATCATAATATCATTATAAAAATTAATATGTTGATACTGTCCTACAGTAAACTTTTGACTAGCTCGAGCAAGCATTAATAGCTGTTCTACAGTACTGACTAATCGATCTATACGATCAATTAACTCTGTGCAATCAATGTTATTGTTATTTTCTAACAATTCTAGATGTAAACGAATGCCTGCTAAAGGTGTCCTCATTTCATGCGCTACGTCGGAGGTAAAAAGACGTTCTTGAGATAATGTTGTACTCAGCCTAATAAAAAGATTATTCAATACAGATGTAATCGATTTAATTTCACGCATATTGCTAATTGGCGCAATGGGTTTTAGGTTCTCTTCAGTACGTTGATTAAGATCTTTCTCTAAAATTTCCAACGGTTTTGTGATCCACCTGATCGCTTTATACGCTAAAAATAGTGTTACTGCCATCATAGAAAAGGCTGAACAAAACAAAACAAAAATCGCTTCTAATTCTTCTTCTTCAACAACCTCATCAATTTTATTTTGACTTAGAGTCAAATTAACCAATACATCTATTTGTTCTTTACTTTCATGCCATAACCAAAGGACAGTAATAATCTGACAAACCAACATGATAGAACCCAAAGTAAAAAATAGGTTCCAACGAATACTGTGGCGTATATTACTAAGTGATTCTGAAATCATAATTTAATTATCTAATTTAAATTAATCGAGTTATCAACATCCATCATTAAGTTGATAACCATAACCTCGTACTGTACGAATAAAATTTTTACCCAATTTATTACGTAATCCGTGAATATACACTTCCAAAACATTTGAGCTAGGGTCACTCTGCCAATCATAAAGATCATTTTGCAATAAATCACGGTGGACCTTTTCGCCAGCTTTTAGCATTAATCGAGATAATACAATAAACTCTTTTGGTGTTAACACTACTTCTTGGTTATTAACAGTCACTTTTTGTTGTTTTATATCAATATTAATAGGACCATAACTGATAAAATTATCTGCGGTACCTTGATCTCGACGAATTAACGCTCTTACTCTAGCTAATAATTCAGTTAAAGCAAAAGGTTTAATCAAATAATCATCGGCACCATTATCTAAACCATCGACTCTATCTTCTATGGTATCGCGTGCAGTTAAAATCAAAACTGGCGTTGAAATATGATTTTTTCGCCAGCGAATCAGTAAGTCAAGTCCATCACAATCAGGTAATCCTAAATCGAGTATAATTAAACTAAACTGCCCAAATTGAATATAATCTTCAGCTTGTTTACCATTTGTAGCAACTTCACAAACATAACCATTTGACGTTATACCATCGTATAAACCTTTCTGTAGCAAGCTATCATCTTCAACAATTAATATTTTCATTGATGATTTACCTTAATATAAATGTTGGAATCACTAAGAATTCTCAATCGTATAATTATCAGTAATTATATACTTCACGTTACATATCTAAAGCTATTAATTGCGCTCAATAAGAACATACTTATTAAGAAACTTGTTAATACTTATCCAATTTTTATTAATTAAATACGCCGATAATATACTTAAAATAAATCCGACAATAATATCTAATGGCCAATGAATCCCTAGATATATACGACTCCAACATACAAGTACAGCAATTAAAGCCAATAAATATAGATCTGTTCTAAAGCGATATGCATTATCAAAAAAACAGCAAAAAACATCGTCCACACAAATACCGCATGTTGGCTCGGTAAAGAACTTGTTTTGTCATGAAAAAGATAATTAGTACCAACTTCAACCACAAAAGGGCGTGGAGAATAAAAACAATAACGAATAACAAAAGTAACTAATAATGCTAACCCTAAACTAAATACTATTTTTAAAATTAATTGCCTATAAATAGGCCGAATACACCAACCGATTACCATAATAATAACAGGTAGGTAAACCAAATAGTTAGCACAAAAATAGCAAAAAAGACAAATGATTTAGATGCATGATCTGAAGCGTTTATTAATAAAAAAATTTGCGTATTAAAATCATGCCACATAAGCTATCTCTCTAGATTCACCCAAATTATTAATAATTTAACGTATAAACCTTAAGAGAACCTTAATATAAACTTATTCAGTAATCAGATAAATGTAAAATTTGATGTACTTTTAGATTTAAATTCGTCATTTAAATAAAGTGTAGGAAAACGCAGAGTTTTTTACACTTCATGGTTAAAATAATCCTCTAAAAACTCATAAGGCGTTTTTGGAATGGCAACACATTTTCAAACAAAAAAATTAAGGGGTAAGTGTTTTTTAAATTCAACGGGAGGCAAGTAGCCTAAC
>NZ_JBIDFF010000013.1:0-66397 GCF_046635645.1 Gilliamella sp. BG2 | reverse complement strand
CTGGCATTTATGTTAATGTGGCTGCCAATGTATTGTTGAGTAATTTATGTACAGCAAAGATCAACAGCCCCTAGTAATTTGAGAAAATACTGTAATCAATAGACATAAAAACAAAATTAACACCTTATCAACAACAAGCAATATTGCGCATATATCATAGAAAATAATCATCACTGATTTGACTAGATATTTTATAGTTAGCCATCAAACCATATATAATACTAAATGATCTCGATCTCTTGAGTCTAAATAGCATGACTACCATTGTATATAAAACATGAAACAAACAGCATAATTTTTTGTGAATTGAGTACTCAATATGAGCATTTACCTAATTTAGATTATATTTTTGTAAAAAATATTCAGGATTCTATACCGTTTGGTAATTAAGACTTCTTCAAACGTGTGCGCCCACCATTATATGAATTAAAATTTCACTAAACCTGCAGTCAGATTTAGTTCATCAAATTTATAAATTATCATTCATCCATAATATTTACCCAACTTGGTATAATAGGTGTTCGACAGTAATAATTAGCTGAAGGCTGTATATCTTTATTTCTAATTTTTTGAAATTCTGGCGTTTGAGGATCATTAAATAGCTCAGGATCCCGACGACGATTCATTTTGAAAAACAAGAATTCTTCATACCAACTGTTGTGTAACCATGGTTTGGGATAACCTAAAGTGGCATAAATGCGGTTACAAATAAAAGTTAACCTCCCACCAAAAACGAAGAAAAAAAAGAACACAAAAGCAACAAAGCCAATACAGCTTGTTTTGGTAATTTCTATCACTTCTAAAGAATCCCACTCATGATTGAATAATACGCTAATGAAAATAAAACCATCGGTACATAATATTATCGATCCAACACCAATCATACAATATTTCAGCAATTGCAATGTCGAAAGACCAACTCCTTTAGGGAAAAATAAAGCATGATATTTAGGAAATCGGACGGCATAAGCTTGATATTTGTTCTTATCAATTTGTTTGACGACCATTTCGACGTAATCACCATTTTTAAAAGCGACATTTTCTAGCCTACCTTTGACTTTGACATTACCGATATAACAAACAAATGGTGTGCCTTTTAATAGCTTGGTTTGTAGTAACCCAAAAGTAAATAAACTAAGCATGAATTCATAAACAAACTTACATATAGCTGCGGTTATTAGAATAAATCCACCAATCATCTCGATAATAAATAGCCCCAAAATTGACTCAATAAAACCACAGTCTTCGGTTTTTTTATTGTGATCCTTTTCTTGATCTACTTTCAATATTTTTAAACGTCTTACTTTACCTTTTAATAAACTATACTTTCCCATTACCTTTTTACTCCGTTTAAGTAGGCTTTGCTTTTTTTAAGCTAAAACCCAAACCCTCCATAGTTAAATAACGTAATAAATATCGGCATTATAAGTGTCAATAAAAAACCTTGCGCAATAGCCGCAGGCACTATGGCTATCCCACCACCTTTTTGCAGCATGGGGAGTGTAAAATCCATTGATGTTGCACCACACAGACCTAATGTGGTTAATTGGTAGCGTTTAATTAGTGTTGGGATTAAGATAATTGCGCATAATTCACGCAGAATATCATTTAAAAACGTAGCACTACCAATAACTGGACCATGGGCTTCTGTCATTAAAATACCCGATAACGAATACCAACCAAAACCCGATGACATAGCAAGACCAACTCGTGCGGGCAAATCTAAAACAAATGACGCAACAATGCCCCCCAAAAATGCACTTATCGTAACTACTAGCGTTGTAATTATGCCTATTTTATTGAGCAGAATGTGCTTAATTGAAATATTATTACTGCGCAATTGAATACCGACTAAAAACAATAAAAAAACCAATACAACTTGCGTGGTACTTTCTGAATATTGCCAAATAAATAATGGAAATAATCCGCAAATAAACCCAACAATTAATGCAATACAAACACGCAATGACTCAAAAATCATTTTAAAACGTGATTCGTAAGTTTGATCTGTTTTATATGCCTTGGTAGAAAGAAAATAATCAAAAATAATTAAAACAACAAAATTACCCCCAAATGTACAAATAAAAAGAACACCGGTATAACATAAAATCATTTGTAAATTTGTAGTTAAGTTATCTAAATGTGCAAGTTCAGATCCCATAATGAATAAAATAAGGTAAACCATCCAACTCAATGTTTGGTTAATCTTGGTCATCAAATTATCATTTTTAATCTTAATTAAATAACCAATAAACAATGGCACTAACGCAATAAGAATACCAAAATACATATTTTATTCCTTAACTATTCCTGATTTTTATTTTTAAATAATTGGATCAAACCTATGTTTTAAACATGTTACTGCTAATCATTAAGTCAATGATGCTAATTTTTGCTCAATATTAAGTTGAAGCTGATCCAATAAAGCATAACGATTTCGATATTCTGAACGTTTTTTACTGGCGATTTCTTCAATGGATTTTCGATTAATTTGGTTTGGTAATATAAATAAACCATTGGCATCTTGTTTGCTATCAAGAGTTAACCAAAAATCGTCATAATCAGATAAAATGCGCTCTTGGCGGCTATTATAGCGCCAATTGTTATATATATGTGTTTTATTGCCCACAGCAACAATTTGAGTTAACTGATAATAACGAGCAACAGTTAATACAGCTTCAACTACAACACGTTTAGGGAATAACCCATAGCAGGCTTTAGTCGCTTTTTGTACACGAGTACGCGCATCATTATGTCCTGTGCCTTGTAATCCTGCAATAAATAGCGTTGGCTTACCTTGATATTCTACGATTGAAAATGTTAAAGTGGCTAAGTCGATGCCATCACTATCATAAAAATAAAGGCTGATTTCGCCTTCTCTTGCAAATTTATTACGGGCTTGCACTGCTATTTGAATGTTTTGTTCATTTTTAACTGTTACATCCGCCAATACAAAAGGCAATTGCGGATTATAAAAGGCCTTGCTTACGCTTTCAGGTTGTTTAGCTAAAAAATCATAGTGATACGCCAAAGCGTCATAACGGGCTTTTTGACTCAAGCAAGAAGCTAAATAAGGACGCTGTAATTTGCATGGCAAATTTGTTTGGCACGAAAAATAATCGCCGAGTAATGGGTACTGCCTTAGTTTATCAAGCCATTTTAAGGTGATTGGACTTAAAAACAAGGTTCTAAAAAAAAACTTATAACGATAAGTCGGATTAAGCCATAATTCGTTTAATGGTAATTTACCAGTATAAAGCCAGTTAAAAAGTTGCCATTTACTTTTTGGCTGAGACATATTCGTAATATTATTCATAAGTAGAACTTTAAATTGAGTTAGTTATTTTATCTATTATAGGAACACTAAATTAATCAATACATATTTGATTATTAATAAGCCTTAAAAAAATCAAATGTTAAGAGTACAACACAACCTTAATCGGTGCAACTATTCCTACATTAAGTAGGTTTAAATTATTTGAAAATAAAAAACGGTGAACTAGTCACCGTTTTTTAAGCAATAACGTCTTTTATCAAAAAGAATTATTGGCCTTTAACTTCTTTTAAACCGTTGAATGGTGCTTTTGAACCTAAAGCTTCTTCAATACGGATTAATTGGTTGTATTTAGCAACACGGTCCGAACGGCTCATTGAACCAGTTTTAATTTGACCAGCCGCTAAACCTACTGCTAAATCAGCAATTGTTGAATCTTCAGTTTCACCACTACGGTGAGAAATAACTGCAGTATAACCCGCATCTTTCGCCATTTTAACCGCAGCGATAGACTCAGTTAATGTACCGATTTGGTTTACTTTAACTAAGATAGAGTTAGCGATACCTTTTTCAATACCTTGTTTAAAGATTTTAGTATTAGTTACAAATAGATCATCACCCACTAATTGAATTTTGTGACCTAATGCTTTAGTTTGGTAAGCCCAACCTTCCCAATCGCTTTCATCTAAACCGTCTTCGATTGATACGATTGGATATTCATTAGTTAAACCTTCTAAGTAATGAGTAAATTCTTGAGCAGTGAATTCTTTGTTACCTTCACCTTTCAATACATACTTACCAGTTTCTTTGTTATAGAATTCAGAAGCCGCACAGTCCATCGCTAACGTGATGTCTTTACCTAAAACATAACCTGCTTTTTCTACCGCTTCTTTAATACATGCTAATGCTTCAGCATTTGAACCTAAATTAGGAGCAAAACCACCTTCATCACCAACTGCAGTATTCATACCTTTAGCGTGTAATACTTTTGCTAAGTTGTGGAATACTTCAGAACCCATGCGGATTGCTTCACGAACTGTTTTAGCACCAACTGGTTGGATCATAAATTCTTGTAAATCAATGTTGTTATCAGCGTGCTCACCACCGTTGATGATGTTCATCATTGGTAATGGCATTGAATATTGACCTGGAGTGCCGTTAAGATCAGCTATGTGCTGATAAAGAGGAACACCTTTAGCTGCTGCAGCTGCTTTAGCCGTTGCTAAAGATACAGCAAGAATTGAGTTAGCACCTAAATTAGATTTAAAATCAGTTCCATCTAAGTCAAGCATAGCTTGGTCGACAGCGGCTTGATCTAACGCATCTTTACCCACTACAGCTTTAGCAATTGGGCCGTTAACGTTTTCAACCGCTTTTAATACGCCTTTACCTAAAAAGCGAGATTTGTCACCATCACGAAGTTCTAACGCTTCACGTGAGCCAGTTGACGCACCAGATGGCACGATTGCAAGACCAACAAAACCACCTTCTAAATGAACTTCGGCTTCAACTGTTGGATTACCACGAGAGTCGATCACTTCACGACCATGTACTTTAACGATTTTTGCCATGTTATTTTCCTCTATATGACAGATATATTACAAATGTTAATTTAAAACTATTTTTATTGCTGCTCTTGATAAGCTTTGGCAGCTTTTATAAAACTACTAAATAGTGGATGTCCATCTCGTGGTGTTGATGTAAATTCTGGATGGAACTGACACGCAACAAACCATGGATGATCTGGGATTTCGATAATCTCAACCAACTTTCTATCCGTTGAAAGACCGGTGACCTTTAACCCAGCTTTAACCACTTCAGGTAATAAATTATTATTTACTTCATAACGATGTCGATGACGCTCGGTAATAGATTCGTTTTTATACATATCGTATACTAATGAATTTGGCTCTAAATGGCAAATTTGTGAACCTAAACGCATTGTGCCGCCTAAATCACTGTTTTCGTTACGCTGTACTACATTGCCCGATTCATCGCTCCATTCTGTGATTAAAGCAATGATTGGGTTTGCACAATCTTTAACAAATTCGGTTGAGTTAGCATCTTTAATACCCGCAACATTACGCGCATATTCGATCATAGCCACTTGTAAACCAAGGCAAATACCTAAGTACGGGATCTTGTTTTCACGTGCATAGCGAGCGGCCATAATTTTGCCTTCAACACCACGATAACCAAATCCACCAGGAATTAAGATAGCATCTAAACCTTCTAGTAAATCAGTACCACGTGACTCAAGATCTTCTGAATCAATATAACGGATATTCACCGTTAAACGATTTTTTAATCCACCGTGTTTTAATGCTTCATTCACTGATTTATAGGCATCAGGTAAAGCAATATATTTACCCACCATACCAATAGTCACTTCACCAACTGGGTTCGCTTCTTCATAAATGACTTGTTCCCATTGAGAAAGATCGGCCTCTTTACAATCAAGATTGAAACGTTTACAAACAAAAGTATCTAAGTTTTGTGATTTTAATAATGCCGGAATTTTATAAATAGAATCGACATCTTTAAGTGAAATCACTGCACGTTCAGGCACGTTACAAAATAGTGCAATTTTAGCTCGTTCATGAGCAGGAATAATGCGATCGGAACGGCAAATTAACACATCGGGTTGAATACCAATTGATAGCAACTCTTTTACTGAATGTTGCGTAGGTTTGGTTTTGACTTCACCTGCAGAGGCCAAATAAGGTACTAAGGTTAAGTGCATAAATAATGTGTGTTCACGACCAACATCAACCGCTAATTGACGAATCGCTTCTAAAAACGGAAGTGATTCAATATCACCAACAGTACCACCAATTTCAACAATTGCGACATCAAACCCCTTTGCTCCATCAATTACACGTGATTTAATTGCATTAGTGATATGAGGAATAACTTGAACTGTAGCCCCTAAATAATCACCACGTCGTTCTTTTCGTAACACATCAGAATAAATGCGCCCTGTAGTGAAGTTATTTTTTCGCGTCATTTTAGTGCGAATAAAACGTTCATAATGACCTAAATCAAGATCGGTTTCTGCACCATCTTCAGTCACAAACACTTCACCATGTTGAATAGGACTCATTGTGCCCGGATCGACATTAATATAGGGATCAAGTTTGAGCATGGTGACATTTAAATTGCGGGCTTCTAAGATTGCAGCAAGTGATGCTGCGGCAATGCCTTTACCAAGGGAAGAAACGACACCGCCTGTAACAAAAATATAATTCGTGACCATTAATACCAGACCATTATTAATTTATAAGAACAATGTTGTATCGATTTTTAAAGCATAAAAACCAATATAACAAATAAGAATCAGACGGGAATGCAGTATAACAGAATCTGCCTTGTCCCACAATTGAATAATTAATTTTAACTGATAAGTTGCAGGAAAATACCGAGTTGTTTACAACTCATGATTAAAATAACCTGATTGTAAATCTACAGTAGCAAATTCTAAATATTTAAGATGAGTATAATGATCCTCGTCAACAAATAAGATAAAACATTATTTAGGTATAGCAATCGTCACAATAAATTGTCGAGAATTTATATTAGTATGGTCACATTGGCAGTTGTATGATGTAGCTAAAAATGTATAAATAAGCTTATAATTAATACAAAAGATCAATAGCCGTAGCTAAACCAAAATAAAAACCTCATTTTTTAAATGAGGCTTTTATTTTATATTTTAATTAAGATTCAGGAGTATCATCATCAGATTTTGTATCAATTGGATCTGATATACCTTGTTTATTCATTTCTTCTAATGATTTAGAACCTGCTAGCTCTGAAGTTTTGATATCCTTTACAATACCCATTTCATCAAAATAGACAACATAGGTTCTTTGACTAACAGCGCCATGCTGCGGTTGTTGACGGAAAACATAATACCAAACACGATCACCAAAGACAGAAGTTAACATTGGTGACCCCATAATAAATACAACCTGTTCTTTATTTTGACCAACTTGTAATAGGTCTATAGCATCTGGTGTTACATAATTACCTTGGTTAATATCAGGTCGATATACCCAACGATCAACAACCGAACAACCAGTTAATAAAACACTCGCTACAATTGTAAAAGAGGTAAACTTACGAAACAGCATCTAACTTTATCCATAAAAAAATAATGATATATATTATCGCTGATATTTTTCATAAGTGCTAGCCAAATTAATAAATTCTTCTACAGTTAGATAATGATTCTGATATCAGTAGGTCCTAACATAAATTATCACTTGACTTTTATTCTTGTATCAACCAACTTAATACTGTCATAATAGACACTATTTTTAAACATCAAAGGTACAAAATGAAACTAGAAACTATAGATCAAAAAGCAAGTTATGCTATCGGTTTGCAAATAGGACAACAACTAAAAGAATCTGGCTTAAATAATTTAGAACTCAACGCATTAAAACTAGCAATGGAAGATGTATTATCGGGTAATCAACCTGCTCTACCTTTACAAGAATTACATGAAGCATTACGCCATGTGCATGAACAAGCAACCAAAGAGAAGGCCAAACAAGCAGAAAAAATTGCTCAAGCAGGTAAAGATTTTCTAGCAGAAAACATTACAAAAGATGGCATTAAATCGACTGAATCAGGTTTACAATACGAAATCATCAAACAAGGCGATGGCGATTTACCGAAAGCAACCGATCGCGTGCAAGTTCATTATACAGGGCAACTAATTGATGGCACAGTATTTGATAGTTCTGTTGAACGTGGACAACCTGCTGAGTTTCCAGTCAATGGTGTGATTAAAGGCTGGGTTGAAGCGCTACAACTTATGCCTGAAGGTTCAAAATGGCGTTTATATATTCCTCAAGAATTAGCTTATGGTGCTCAAGGTGCTGGCGCATCAATTCCACCATACAGTGCATTAATTTTTGATGTTGAATTACTAAAAGTTTTATAAGCAAGAGTGGACGCTACTTGGCGTCCATTTGTTTTGAACGATTATCGTTTAGGAAGATGATAAGCACTAAATGCCGCCAGTAACAATAAAATACTCGCCGTACCAAACGCAACTAAATGAGTGTGTAAATGATCATAAGCCCATCCACCTAACCATGAACCAATCATCGCACCAATTTGATGTCCCAAATAGGTTAATCCTGAAAGTAGTCCCACAATTTTTACACCATAAATATCTGCGGTAATGGCTCCAGACATCGACAAAGCACCAGCCCAAACCAAACCACCCACTGCTGCAATAGTAAAAAGCTGCCATTTAGTTGATGCTAAAACAAGAGCAATAAAACCTAAACCTCGTATTAAATAGACCATCATTAAAATGTTTTTTCGTTGCACTATATCAGATAAATAACCCAAAACTAAGGTACTAAAAATAGCGACTAAACCAATCAAACCAATACCATTAGAACTAATGATAGGGTCAAATCCATGATCGGTAAGCATTGGGACTCCATGTGTTCCTAATAAATTCATACTGAAGCCACAGGTAAAAAGCCCAAAACTCAGTTGCCAAAATGGACGTGTTTTTAACACATCTATAAGTTTGATACTAGGCTCTATTTTTTGATTGATAACAGGCTCTATACCAGAGACTTCGATCTCCGATTGATTATCTTTCATAATAAACAAAGCAATAGGCAAAGCGATAATCATAAAAATCACAGCAAATGAAATTAGCGTTGTTTGCCATCCATAAATAGGAATGAAGAAAGCAAAAACAGGTAACATCACTGCAATACCTGCCATACTTCCTGTTGATAAAATAAATAAAGCCAATCCTCTACGCTTGATAAACCAACGTGCCACAATGGGCGTAAAACTGACAGAACCAACAAAGGAAGTACCAAAAGATAACGCAACACCAAAAGATAGAAAAAAGTTCCAATAATCATTTGAGTTAGCTGACCAAACAGTAGAAATAATAATAATGATGGAACCTAATATTAGGACAAAACGAGTACCATATTTACCGACTAAATATCCCGATATTGGCATAGCAATTCCAGAGAAAAGCATACCTATAGCAATGATTCCAGAAAGTACGCTACGACTAAAATTCAGATCATTTGCAATGGGCAGAAAAAAAACCCCCATACTCATTCTTAATCCACTAGAAAGTAAAGTTAGAAAGGAGGCCGCAATAACAATATTCCAACCAAAATACCACGGAGATCGCATAATAAACTCCTGATTATTTTTTATAGAAAACGGTTCAAAAATTCTAGCATTTAAGTTTAGTCGATGTGTATAAGTTATTTATTTTCCGCTATAATATTTATTTATCTATATTCACAAAAAGTTAAGGAAAGTTATATGTCAACAAACATGATTCGTATTGCGATCACTGGTGCTGGTGGCAAAATGGGACGGCAACTTATCCAAGCTGTTTCGCAAATCAAAGGGGTTACCTTAGGAGCAGCATTTGAACGAGCAGGTTCCTCACTAATTGGTAGTGATGCAGGTGAGCTTGCAGGGATCGGTATTTGTGGCATTAAAGTCACCGATAATCTAGAACAAGCTAAAGATCAATTTGACGTATTGATCGATTTTACGCGACCTGAAGGTACACTCGCCCACTTAGCTTTTTGTGTTGAAAATAAAAAAATGATAATCATTGGCACAACTGGTTTTGATGATGCAGGTAAACAAGCTATTGCTGATGCAGCTAAAAACATTGCCATTGTCTTTGCCGCAAACTTCAGTGTCGGTGTTAACTTAGTGCTAAAATTGTTGGAAAAAGCCACCAAAATTATGGGCGGTTATACTGATATCGAAATTATTGAAGCTCATCACCGTCACAAGGTTGATGCGCCGTCTGGTACAGCATTAGCTATGGGTGAAGCAATTGCAGATGCACTTGATTGCAACTTAAAAGATCGTGCAGTTTACTGTCGTGAAGGTCATACAGGGGAAAGACCACAAGGCGCTATTGGCTTTGCAACTATCCGAGCAGGTGACATAGTAGGAGAACATACCGCTATCTTTGCCGATATTGGCGAGCGCGTTGAAATTAGTCATAAAGCATCTAGCCGCATGACATTTGCTAATGGTGCTGTTCGAGCCTCGCTCTGGCTTGCCAAACAGCCAGTTGGTTTATACGACATGCGTGATGTTCTAAATCTCAATAATTTGTAATTTGAAAATGTCAGATGAAATTTGGATGCAACATGCACTAGTGCTTGCTAAACGCGCCGAATTGCTTGGAGAAATCCCAGTCGGCGCGGTGATTGTTGATGAAAATAATCAAATTATTGGTGAAGGTTTTAATCAACCCATTAGTAAGCATAATCCCACTGCGCATGCTGAAATGATGGCTATTGAACAAGCAGGTAAATATTTGAATAACTATCGATTGATTAATACAACTCTGTATACCACTCTTGAGCCTTGCATTATGTGTGCTGGAGCCATTATACATAGTCGTATTAAACGCGTAGTATATGGTGCAAAAGATTACAAAACTGGTGCAGCAGGTTCTTTTATTGATATTCTTGCTCAGCAAGGCATCAACCATTATGCAGAAGTGACAGGTGGAGTGTTAACTAACGAATGTAGTACTATTTTGAGTGATTTTTTTAAAAAACGGCGTTTACAAAAAAAAGTGGCTAAAAATTGTTGTCAAAAAGTTTCAGGTAACTAGGTGTTTGAGTATAAAATACGAAAATCTGTTACTATGTTAGTTTAATAAAAAATGGGATCGCTTATTCTTTTTATATAGGAAAATTGCTAGAATCTCATTTAATTTTTTAAAAATTTAATTTGAGCATTATTAATGAAAAAACACACATTAGAAATGATGATATCTACTGATGATATCCAAAAACGTGTAATTGAGCTAGGCCAACAAATAAGTCAAGACTATAAAAATAGCCAAAATGAACTTATTTTAGTTGGACTTTTACGTGGCTCTTTTATTTTTATGGCCGATTTGAGTCGAGCAATTACTGTCGGGCACGAGGTTGATTTTATGACAGCATCAAGCTATGGTAATGCTGTTATTAGTAACCGTGACGTTAAAATCTTAAAAGACTTAGATGAAGATATCCGTGATAAAGATGTATTAATTATCGAAGATATTATAGATACAGGTAATACTCTTAGCAAAGTCATGGCTATTTTAGAATTGCGCCATCCACGCAGTATTGAAATTTGTACGCTATTAGACAAACCCTCTCGCCGTGAAGTAAACGTTCCAGTTAAATATATCGGATTTTCAATTCCTGATGAATTTGTTGTGGGTTATGGTATTGACTATGCTCAGCACTACCGTCACTTACCTTTTATCGGTCATGTAACTTTACTTGAATCTTAATATTATACGAGGTATATGTGTCTCGATTCTCCTGTTCATTAGGTTTACTTTTAGTTATGACAGCTACGACAAGTTATGCTGACATGAAGTTATCCATTAAGGGATTAAAAGGCGATCTTGCAGATAATGTTGAGGCACGAACTTCATTAATTACACCTGACAAAGTTAGTGATACTCCAAATTTTAAGCGTTATTTTGAAAGCGAAGCAAAAAAAGCATTACGTGCATTGGGTTACTACTCTCCTAGCTTTGAATATAACGCACAAAACCCAAAAGCTCTTGTTGTTAACGTTTCACCTGGCGAACCCGTATTAGTTGAGCAGCTTAATATTAATATTACTGGTGAGGGGAAACAAGATCCTGATTTTCAATATTTACTTAAAAACAACTTACCAAAAATTGGCGATGTGTTAAATCATGGTATTTATGAATCATTTAAGAAAAGCCTGCAAAATTTATCACTAAAAAAAGGTTACTTTGATGCCAATATGCCTAAACATCAATTAGCTGTATCTATGTCTGATCATCAAGCCTTTTGGAATATTGATTATACAACAGGTAGGCGATATCGATTTGGTAAAGTTACTTTTCATAATGCCAAAATTCGTGATGACTATTTAGCTAATATTGTGCCATTTAAAGACGGTGAGGAATATACAGCTGAACAATTATCATTATTAAATAGACGCCTTACTTCTACAAACTGGTTTAATTCAGTGGTTGTTGTCCCAGATTTTCCTCATCTAACCGAAGATAGAGTTCTTCCCATTGATGTAGAAACCTCACCCCGAAAAAAAAATAATATGGACTTAGGGTTGGGCTTTTCAACAGATAACGGCGTGCATGGTAAGATTGGTTGGAATAAACCTTGGATCAATAGTCGAGGGCAAAGTTTTCAAAGTAACTTATCACTATCTTCGCCAGAACAATTGGTGACCATGAGTTACAAAATCCCTTTAAAAAAATCACCTTTAGAGCAATATTACACTATCCAAGGTGGTTATAAAAAGATAGATAATAATGATACCTACTCACGTTCTTATACGTTCGGGGCTTTACGTAATTGGGATAATTTTTATGGATGGCAAACTGCATTAGGGTTAAATGTGTTAAATGATGACTTTACCCAAGGTGATTCAAGTTTTAAAACATTCTTGTATTACCCATCGCTTAGCATATCAAGAATCCGTTCTGATGGTAATTTATTAGCAATGTGGGGCGATTCACAACGTTATTCTGTTGAATCAGCTGGAGAAGTATTAGGTTCAGATATTAATCTAGTGCGATTTCAAGCACAACAAACTTGGATTCGCTCCTTAAAAAAATCGCATCGATTTATAGCTCGTGGCAATTTTGGCATTATACAAGCGAGCAATTTTGACCGTGTTCCACCATCATTTAGATTTTTTGCTGGTGGTGAACGCAGTATTCGAGGTTACAGTTATCAGTCTATTTCGCCTAAGGATAAAAAAGGTAAATTAAAAGGAGCTTCTAAACTCATCACTGGTTCACTTGAATATCAATATAATTTATCTGGATCATGGTGGGGAGCTGCATTTGTAGATACAGGTGAAGCTATAGATAAAGTTGATAAAACTAAATTTTATACAGGAACTGGTTTTGGCATTCGTTGGGCTTCTCCGGTTGGGCCAATAAAGGTCGATTTAGCAACACCACTTAACAAAGATACGGGTTCAATTCACCTATACATTGGCCTAGGAAGCGAATTATAATATGACTAAATATTCAGCTAGAATTAAAAAAGTAAAAAAATTAAAGCGGATACGTAAATGGAAAAAGCGAAGCATCGCCATTTTATCTGTTATCGCCTTTCTAATTGTTTTTGTTATTTTGTTTATATACACCAGTCTTGGTGTAAAACTAACCACCTATGTTTTAAATAAATTTCTACCTGAGTTAAAAATAACTCAAGTTGAAGGCACCTTTCATGATTTGCATATACAAGGACTTTCGCTTGAATTACCGGGTATTAATGTTCAAGTTAATGATGCTGCATTTTCACTCACAGGACTTTGTTTATTAAAGACTGAAGTCTGCATCAATCAATTCAATGCCAATGGTGTAAATGTTTCAATTAACACTAAAGAAATCGAAAGTTCACCAAGTGAAACTACTATTGATACTACCACCGCAGAGCAACATTTTGTTCTCAAAACTCCATTACCTATAGAGCTTAACAGCACACACCTTACTAATGTAAAAGTCACTGTTGATGATATGCAATTTGGAATGTCTGACTTCACGGGTAAAGCCACATGGGTTAATAATCAGATTCATGTTTATCCTGCTGTTGCTACAGAGTTGAATGCTATTTTTACAGATAATAAAGCAGCAAATGTACCAGTAAAAACGTCCGATACAGATATCGCACTTAATGAAAAAATCGCCCAACTTTTTAATCAACCACTGATTGAATCATTGCCTCAAGTTAATATTCCATTAGATATTAATGTAACTAGTTTAAGAGGGACAAACTGGCTATTACATATGGGGGGGCATGATTACCTATTTGATAACGTTACAATTCAAACCAATATTGTTAATAGCCGTATTATTATAAAACAATTAGATACAGATGCTATAATTCCCTATGCTAGCGGACATGTTTCACTTTCAGGCGAAATCACATTACACGATAACTGGCCTATATTAGCTTTAATAAAAGCAGATACTGAACAAAACCGATTGGAAGCACAGTTTTCTGGTAAATTGCTTGGTGAGTTATTAACCAATATAAACCTTGATGGTTCGAATCAAATGGTGATGAGTGGACACATCAATTTTATTGAAAAATACTTACCTATAATCACTCAAATTGAAGGTAAGCATATTCAATGGCCAATTGAAGGGCAAGCACAATATCAATTAAATGATTTTTCCACATCAATAAACGGTAATGTACAGCAGTTTCAAATGTCGGCCAAAGGTATTATTCAAGGGAAAGAATTAATTAATACTTCGTTTGATATTGCTGGCAAAGGAACTAATCAAGAGGCAAGCATTGATCATGGAATCATTAAATTACCTCAAGGTGAAATTAATATAGATGGAAATATAAGTTGGCCACAAGCATTACAATGGAATGTCAACATAAAACTAAATAATGTTGATATGTACAAAGGACTACCTAACTATCCGATTCGATTAAATGGTCAATTTAAAACTACAGGCGTACTAGACAAAGATAAATGGGCGTTTGATTTTTCCAATCTACAACTAAAAGGTAATATTAACCATGCTAATTTTTTAGCATCTGGTAACGTATATGTTGATTCTGAAAACTTAGCCACTGCAAATAATTTTGCAATCAATTGGGGTAAAAATCAGATCGATTTAAATGGTTCAGCTGAAAAAGGCAACTTACTGGCGAAGCTAAATCTCGGATCATTATCGTTAATAGTTGATGATATGCAAGGTTCAATTGTGGGTAATATAAAATTTAATCGCACACATGATAATGCAATTATAGATACTAGTTTAGCTATTAACTCGCTATCTTTTAACACCATCAAAATAGCCAAAGCTAATCTTATAGGTAAAGTTGAGTATAAAGAACAGATCAGTGGCAACATTAAACTCACAGGACAATCAATAGAACTTTCAAATCAAACCATAAAAAAACTAAATGTTGATCTATCTGGTAGTGAAAGCCAACATATATTAACCGTTAATATTGATGGTGAACCTGCATCACTAAAAACATCGTTAACAGGAAAACTTGATAAAGAACGCACAAAGTGGAACGGAACCATTTCAGGTGCGCTACTCAATTTAAACAAAAATAACAGTTGGCAATTAGCTAAATCTGTTGACTTATCTTATGATGTTAATAATCAAATCCCAGCAATTAATGCTCATTGCTGGATTAATGGAAAGTCAAGCATTTGCCTTGATAAGCAATTTTTGTTAGCTAAAAATACCGATACAAGTATCACCTTAAAAAACATTAATCTATCTAGGCTACCAATACCAAATGACGGTGAAACCAAACTTACTGGTAATGTAAATGGAAAAATAACTATTCAATTTAATAATGACAATACAATACCATTAATAAAAGCAAATTTAACAAGTTATGATGTTTATATTCAACAAATGGTTACCTCCCAATCGTTACTATTGCCTTTTGATGTTTTCAAAATAGATGCTGAATTTAATGAACAACAGGCTAAATTGGATTGGAAATTTGGTCTGAATAAATTAGGAAAAATAAACGGTAATCTTGTTATTACTGATCCAATTGAACAAAAAAAATTAAGTGGTCAATTAAGTATCGATCACTTAGCTTTAGCAATTATTAACCCATTATTAGATAGCAAAGACTATGCTAAAGGGGCTATTAATGGTAACGTTAAATTTTCTGGCTCATTAAATGAGCCATTGCTAACAGGAAATATTAACTTACAAAATAGCGAAATCAAATCTAGCCAATTACCAATTGATATTAAATCAGCTAAATTTGACCTCAATTTCAATGGTAAATCATCCACATTAAAAGGTGTTTTAACAACTCAAGCTGGCAATGTTAATATTAATGGTAATGCCAGCTGGAATACTATAGATAAATGGCAAGCCTCGTTAGCTGTTAATGGCGCTGCCATGGAAGTTACTGTGCCACCAATGATTGTTATGTCAATTGTTCCAGATATTAAAATCAATGTAACACAAGATGAATTAACGTTATTAGGTAAAGTTAGCATTCCAAAAGGAAAAATAACAGTTGAATCACTACCAGCATCAAGTGTTGATGTCTCACCAGATGAAGTAATGCTCGATATAAATCGGAAACCTATTAGGCCTCAGGAATTTGGCATTAAGATCAATAGTCATCTTGAAATTGATATTGGTGATAACGTTATTGTCGATGCTTTTGGACTAAAGGCTTCGCTTAAGGGTAGTTTAATTGCGGCACAAACCAATAAAGGACTTGATTTGCATGGTGAAGTTTTGATTCCAACAGGTCGATTCCATGCTTATGGGCAAGATTTAATTATTCATAAAGGCATCATTACTTTTTCAGGATCGGCTGATCAAGCTACACTCGATATAGAAGCAATTCGTAATCCAGAAGCAATGGAAAATAGTAATATTATGGCTGGAATCCGTGTTACAGGATCTTCTGAATCGCCAAAAATTGAAGTATTTTCAGATCCCGCCATGTCACAGCAAGAAGCACTCTCCTACTTAATCCGAGGACAAGGACTCGATAGTACAGAACAAAGCGATAGCGATATGATGACAGCTTTGCTGGTTGGTATTGGCACAGCGAAAACAGGTAAATATATTGGCGATATTGGTAATGTATTTGGTATTAAAAATCTAACACTTGATACGCAAGGTGCCGGTAATAACTCTAAAGTTGTGGTTAGTGGCTACATATTACCTAATTTACAACTTAAATATGGTGTAGGTATATTTGATTCATTGGCCACTTTTACTTTACGTTATCGCCTAATGCCTAGTCTCTATTTAGATGCAACATCAAGTTTAGCTCAAACATTGGATCTGATTTATCAATTCGATTTTTAACATTACCCCAAAGGACTCTATGCCCATTATCTTATGCAGAATCTCAATAGGGTAAAAGGCTAACACCAGCCTAGCCTAAAACGTGCTAACTGACGCTTTAACTAAGCTGCATATAAGGTTAGCCATTTCAACGGTAAAAAAGTGCTATCAACATTCGTTTTTGTTTGATATTACATAATTTGTTCCTGTCTGACATGGAGCTACTATTAGGTTATTCTTCAATTTTTTTATCAAACCAAGAATATCCCATTCCCCTTTTCGTGTAAGCATCCTTTACCTGACTACAAGGGTATCCTTCTTTTATTGCTTTTTGTAATTTACTTTCTTTGTTCCAGTCTAATTTTTGAGATTTAACTGCTTCTAATTTATCTATGCATGAGTTATATGTAGTAATAAATTCCGCATTATTTTCTGTATAGAATTTAATGTACTTATCATTTTCTCTTTTCCATGCTTTTTCCCAACTAATACTACAAACTGGTAAAAAAACTAGATCATCTGCACAGTATAGTGATTTTTTTGATTCAATGGTTTGAATATCAGCATTAGCTAATTCATCAGTCGCCTTTTCCTCTAACGCTTTTTCGGCAACACTACAATTAGAACCAGTTCTTTTGTCTAATTTACATAAAGACTGCATTTTTGCTTTAATTTCATTAAAAGATAGTTGTTTTAACTCTTTTTTACCTTCATCTACTTTTTCTTTATAAATCGTTTCCCAAGCTTCACATTTCGGGCTTTTATTAAATGAAAAACTACTTTTACATTCATCTACCTTTAAATATTCATTAACTGATTCGCCCCACGACATACCAGAAATTTGTTTTTTAATAGCACTCATTTCAGAATCTACTGCTTGTTTTCTTTCGTCTTCTTTCCGTTTGTTTTCTAATTCATATTTTATCTTTTTGTCTTTTTTAATTGCAGACATTGCAGCACGACATTCAGGATCTTTTTCTACCTTTTCGATACCGCCTTTATCACTTGCCATAAATGCCTTTTTTAGATCCTGATTACATTGCTCTACTTTTTTATTTGCTGAGTCTATATTGTTTAAATAATATTCTTCGTTTTTTTCTTCACAACCAGTTAAAACCATAGCGGTGGTTAATATAAGTAAAACGTTTTTTAAGGCTTTCATCTATTCTCCTATTTAACTTACTTTTATTTTCATAAATATAGTATAAATAATAAATTATTATTGTTTAATATTTTATATGAATTACCTTATCATTTCTAGAAAATTACTTAATAGTGGAAATTACTCATGTTGTTTATCTAATTTGCAAAAAGACTGTAACAAATATACATACTCAATTATAGCCAACTAACATTTCACGTTTTGAACCAAAGCCTTTTCGTTTTTGAACGATAAATCCTGCATTAATTAAACGACGACGAACAAATCCTGCTGCAGTAAAAGTAGCAAAACTACCACCAGATGCTGTCAGGCTAAAACAATTTTTAAATAAACGTTCTGACCACATATCTGGATTCTTAGCTGGTGAAAACCCATCAAAAAACCAAGCATCAATCAAAACATTTTGCTTTATTAAAAAATCTGAAAAATTGCTAATATCATCATTACATATCTTTAAACTAACATCGTCAAACTGGAAAGTAGAATCAATTAAAAAAGCCTGAAGTCGTTTTGATAATGAAAGTAATGTTTTATTTTTAAAAAGCACACTATTATGAATCTTTATTAATTCATTTAACGATAACGGGTACTTTTCAACACTAAAAAATGCAAGATGTTTAAGTATATGATTCGGGTATTGACTTCTAAAATGTAAAAATGTTTCCCATAAAATCAAAAAATTTAGCCCTGAACCAAAGCCTGTTTCGCCAACTATAAATGTATCTTGCTTGTGATTCAAAAAACGCTGACGTAAATCATTACCTTCAACAAATACATATCTGGTTTCCTCAATTGCGCCTTCAGTATTAAAATAAACATCATCGAAATAGGTAGAGACAGGAGTTTGATTTTCGTCCCAAGTTATAGTTGGTTTATACATAATCACCCTTTAGAAGAAGCCGTTAACGAACTGTATATTAGCTTAGATTAAGTATATAATACGTAAATTAACTTATGAGGTAAATTATGCTATTTCTTTTTCGCTTAATTAGTGGTGTTATAATTGGTATTATCGTTTGTGTTTTAGGCGTCATTTTTTGCCTATTTAACCCAAGAAATCCCAAAAATGTAGCAAGATTTGCTCATTTATTTAGCTTTCTATTCAAACCTATATTGGGAGTAAAAGTTGATACTCGTACGCCTCCTAATATCAATATAATAGGTAGCTGTATCTATATTGCGAATCATCAAGATAACTATGATATAGTTGTAGCTGGTGATGTTGTGCAACCTAAAACGGTAACAGTAGGTAAAAAAAGTCTGGCTTGGATTCCTTTTTTTGGGCAACTTTATTATCTTACAGGTAACATTCTTATTGACCGTAATAATAAATCAAAAGCTCACGACACAATCGGACAAGTTGTTAATGAAATTAAAAAGCGTGGCATATCTATTTGGATGTTTCCTGAAGGTACTCGTAGCCGTGGACGGGGATTATTACCGTTTAAAACAGGTGCATTTAAAGCTGCCATTGCTGCTGGAGTACCAATTGTGCCAATCTGTGTATCGCAAACCAATAATATTAAATTAAACCGCCTAAATAATGGACATATCATTGTTGAAATGTTAGAACCTATCGAAACCAAAAATCTAGGCAAAGAGGATGCTAGAGCCTTAATGGAACAGTGCTATAGCCAAATGGCAACTAAAATAGAGCAAATAAATGCTGAAGCAGAACAACTAAACAATCAAAAATAAGTCATGAATAAACAAAATCGTAATTTTGATGATATCAGCAATAAATTTGCACAAAATATTTATGGCACAACCAAAGGTCAAATTCGCGAAGCGGTAGTATGGCAAGAACTAGAAAAAGTTTTAGCTACCTATCCACACAATAAATCATTAAATATTCTAGATGCAGGTGGAGGGCAAGGTCAGATCGCCTGTCGGCTAGCCAAACTTGGGCATCAAGTAACGCTTTGCGATATCTCTGAACAAATGCTAGAACTGGCAAAACAAAAAGCTCAATCCGAAAAGATAAATATAGATTGTCTATGCTGCCCTATTCAGCAGCTTGATAACTTAATAAACAAAAAGTTTGATTTAGTCATTTGTCATGCTGTATTAGAGTGGGTTGCTGAACCAATTGAATTAATAAAGTCATTAAAACAACACATTAAATCTGATGGTTTTTTATCGTTAATGTTTTATAACTATCATGCGCTTTTGTTTAAAACGGTCACATTAGGCAATTTTGGTTACACAAAATCAGGGTTAGCTAAGCGTAAGAAAAAGACACTTTCTCCCGATTATCCAAGAGTTCCAACAGACGTATATCACTGGCTTACACAACTTGATTTTGATATTTTGCAAAAAACAGGGATTCGTATTTTTCATGACTATCTAATCAATAAATCCAAAGCAGAAACTCATTTTGTACAACTATTAGAACTGGAACAAAAATACTGCCAAACTGAACCTTATCTTAATTTAGCAAGATATATTTTAGTTACTGCAAAAAATAAAGTGAATTCATAAAAAACTCGTCTTGCCCATGCTTTTTTAAATGAGCACTCGAAAAATTTATCATAAATCGCTATTATAAGCAGATTAGTTTTATTGATTAAGGAAAATGATCATGATTGTTGTAACAGGCGGCGCAGGGTTTATTGGTAGTAATATTGTTAAAGGTTTGAATGACCTGGGGCACAAAGATATTTTGGTGGTTGATGATCTAACTGACGGCACCAAGTTTTCTAATCTAGCTGATCTAGATATTGCCGATTATATGGACAAAGATGAGTTTATCGCAGCTATTATTAGTCATGACGATCTTAATATTGATGTTGTTTTTCATCAAGGTGCCTGTTCGTCAACCACAGAATGGGATGGCAAGTTTATGATGGAAAATAACTATGACTATTCTAAAGACTTGTTGCATTACTGTCTCGATTTCAATATTCCATTTTTATATGCTTCATCAGCCGCTACTTATGGTGGGCGCAGTGATAACTTTATTGAAGATCGCACTTACGAAAAGCCATTAAACGTATATGGATATTCTAAATTCTTATTTGACCAATATGTGAGACAATTACTACCCCAAGCTAATTCGCCAATTTGTGGATTCCGTTATTTTAATGTATATGGACCACGTGAATCACATAAAGGTAGCATGGCAAGTGTCGCATTTCACTTAAATGAACAAATTAATAAAGGTGAAAAACCAAAACTCTTTGCAGGTAGTGAAAACTTTAAACGTGACTTTATTTATGTTGGTGATGTCGTTGCGGTCAATTTATGGTTCTGGAAAAATAAAATATCAGGAATTTATAACTGTGGAACAGGTCGAGCAGAGTCGTTCCAAGCTGTCGCTGATGCGGTTCTTACTTACCATAAAAAAGATGAAATTGATTATATCCCCTTTCCTGAACATCTAAAAGGACGGTATCAAAGCTATACCCAAGCAGATCTGACTAAATTTAGAAAAACTAAATGCCCAATTGAATTTAAGAATGTTGCAGAAGGAACTGCTGAATATATGAAATGGCTCAATGAACAATAAGATGGAATTGATTAAATGAAAACACTCATTATTGGTCCTTCATGGGTTGGCGATATGATGATGTCGCAAAGCCTGTATCGTACATTAAAACAACTTGATTCTAATAACGAAATTGATGTTTTAGCACCGGCTTGGTGTCGAGCGTTATTAAATAAAATGCCAGAAGTGAATCAAGCAATTGCAATGCCATTAGGCCATGGTGAGTTTGCGTTAAAAAAACGTCATAAAATAGGTAAATCACTGCGTGATAACCATTATGATCATGCTATTGTATTACCTAATTCATTCAAATCAGCACTGATTCCATTTTTTGCCAAAATTCCTAAACGTACAGGTTGGAAAGGCGAGATGCGTTATGGTTTATTAAACGATCTTCGTAAACTTGATAAGCAAGCATTTCCGTTGATGATTGAACGCTATATTGCTCTTGCTTATCCTAATAGACAGATTCATTCGGCTTCCGATTTACCACAACCACTACTATGGCCAAAACTCAATGTCGAACAAAATGAAATAACCCAAGCTCTTTCAACTTTTACTATAACACAAGATGAACCATTAATTGGCTTTTGTCCTGGTGCTGAATTTGGTCCTGCAAAACGTTGGCCCGATTATCATTACGCGGCACTTGCTGATATGCTAGTTAAACAGCACGCTAAAGTTATTATTTTTGGGTCCAAAAATGATCGCAAAGTAGGAGAACAAATTATTGCTAAAATGATACATCGCGATAAATGTATCAATCTAGCAGGTCAAACACAATTAGAACAAGCTGTTAGCCTAATTGCTGCTTGTAAAGCCATTGTAACTAATGACTCTGGACTAATGCATATTGCAGCAGCTTTAGACAGACCACTGGTTGCTCTTTATGGGCCAAGTAGTCCAGATTTTACCCCTCCACTATCAGATAAAGCCGAAGTTATCCGTTTAATTACCGGTTATCACCGCGTCCGTAAAGGCGATGCAGAACAAGGTTACCATCAAAGTCTGATCGATATTAAACCCGATATTGTTTTCGAAACTTTGATGAAACTCATCATGCGCTGTAAAAAGAGTAAAGAATAATGAGAGTATTAGTGGTTAAAACATCATCCATGGGGGATGTACTTCATTCTTTACCGGCATTAACTGATGCGGCTAACAATTTACCAAATATATCCTTTGATTGGGTAGTAGAAGAAAATTTTGCCCAAATACCTAGTTGGCACTTTGCTGTAAACCAAGTGATACCGGTTGCAATAAGACGCTGGCGAAAAAATTGGTTCACTAAAACAATTCGTCAAGAGCGCCATGATTTTATTAATACCTTAAGACGACAACGTTATGATGTGATTATTGATGCACAAGGACTCATTAAAAGTGCGTTTCTTATTACTCGTAAAGCACGGGGTATTAAACACGGTTTGGATCGCAAAAGTATCAAAGAACCAATTGCTAGTTGGTTTTATGATGTAAAACACAATGTACCTAAACAAATGCATGCTATTGAACGCGTTAGATTACTGTTTGCAAAAAGCCTACAATATAAATTACCTGATTCAATGGGTGATTATGCTATTGCGCGTCACTTTTTATCTTCATTACCTAACGATAATCAGCAATATCTAATTTTTTTACACGCAACAACACGAGATGAAAAGCACTGGAGTGAAGATGCCTGGCGGAAATTAATTAAATTAGTTGAGCCTACTGGGTTAAAAATAAAATTACCTTGGGGAGCACCACATGAGCAAGCACGAGCAATTCGTCTAGCACAAGGATTCCAACACGTAGAGGTACTTCCCAAGCTTTCACTTTCCGATATAGCAACCGTTATTGCGGGAGCAAAAGCCGTTGTTTCGGTAGATACAGGTTTAAGTCATCTAACTGCTGCATTGGATCGTCCAAATATTACTTTATTTGGCAAAACCGATCCAAAATTGATTGGTGGCTATGGAAAAAATCAATTTAGTATTATCTCAGATGAAAAATGCATGCAAACCATTCAAGCTGAACAAGTTTATAAACAATTAGTTAGCTTTTTATAAGTGGAATAAAAAGAAATGAATTTAATGAATAAATATAGCGATCTTATTTATGAAAAATACGCACAAATTGGCAGTAATGATCTCGGTTATATTGATGATGCCTTAGGCGCTGTTATGCAAGTGTTAGACGAAGTTGTTCGTAACGAAAATGTCCCACAAGAACTAAAAGATAAAGCCGCTTATGCAGCGGCTAATTTACTGATCAGCGACTTTGATGTTAAATAGTGGTTGGTAAATTAATAATAAAACGGGTTGATTGCTCATCAGACTCAGCGTAAATTGAACCTTTATGTGTTTCAATAATGGATTTGACGATAGCAAGCCCTATTCCTGTACCTGAATTATCATTACGATGACGTGATTCGTCAACTCTATAAAACCGATCAAAAAGGTGTGGCAAATGTTTACTATCAACTTTCTTGCCTGGATTCGAAATGATGATTCGAACTCGCTTTTCACTTACTTGACTTAAAATTATAGTGATAGTCTGATTTTCAGGTGTATAACGAATTGCATTGGATAAAATATTACTGATTGCCCTTCTTAACATCATCTTATCACCTTGAATATGGGAACAATTTCCTTCAAGATTAAAGGCAATATTCTTCTCGTCGGTAAGTGGTTCAAAATATTCACACATCATTGTGATCAAGCTATGTAAATCAATATCGATTAAATTAGGCACCAATTGACGATTATCTGCTTGTGCTAAAAATAACATATCAGAAATCATCTGTGACATTTTTTCGTATTCTTCTAAATTTGAATATAATATCTCGCGATATTCATTAGTTGTTCTGGCATTACTCAGTACTATTTGCGTTTGAGTTGTTAAATTGGTAATAGGCGTTCGCATCTCATGAGCGATATCTGCTGTAAAATTACGTTGCCGCTGAAACACATCCTCTATCCGATTAAGCATCTCATTGAATGCTTTCACTAAACTAACATATTTAATTGGTACTAAAGAAGCAGGAATACGGTAATTTAGACTTTTAAAATTAACTTTTTCGATCTTTTTAATCAACCGATTAATTGGTTTTTGGGTAAAATAGACACTGACAAAAGAACCAATTAAGGCCAAAATACAAGCAATAGCAATAAGCAAGCCTAAACCATCGTGTAATCGCCGAATGAATTCGAGATGTAAATCACGACCAACAGCAACTATAGTGGTATATTGTCTACCATTTTCAATCGAAACTCGTGAAGCGGCAATTCGATATGATGCTTTATCTTGATTCCAAATAGCGGTACTGTGATTTGCAATAATGGTATCAAAATCAATATGATTTTTAGCAACGGTTAGATTAGGACCACGTGTTCGATAAACAATTTTACCTTTCTCATCAATAACATAAACAAATAGGCGATGATGTCCTGTCAAAATTAATAATAAATTTTGAATAAATTCGTCACGATTCTCATCTGGGGAATAGTAAACTAATTCACGTTCTATAGAATCAATAACCGAATTAAGTTCGGACACATTTTGTTGGATTGAAATTTTTTCAAAAGAACGTTCAATAAAAAAACTAAAACAATAAAGTAAACCGCAGGTTAATAAACAAACAATAAGAGGCAAGCGAAATGATATTAACTTATTCTGTTTCATCCAAGACATCTAACTTATACCCCATTCCACGGACTGTATGAATCAATTTTGGCTCGAAATCAGCATCAATTTTATTTCGCAATCTCCGAATTGCAACATCAATCACATTAGTATCACTATCAAAATTCATATCCCAAACTTGAGATGCAATTAATGATCGTGGTAATACTTCCCCCGGATAACGTAAAAAATATTCTAATAACAAAAATTCTTTATTGGTTAAATCAATGCGTTTATCTCCACGTGTTACCATACGTTTAGGAAGATCCATGACCAGATCTGCAATACTCAATTGGGAATTATTGACTTGAGGGACATTACGTCGGAGCATAGATTTCACACGAGCTAATAACTCAGCAAACGAAAAAGGTTTTACTAGATAATCATCAGCACCTAAGTTTAGGCCTTTAACTTTATCATCCACACTTCCCATAGCGGTAAGTAACATGATAGGTGTCTCTTTGCCTGCTTCACGCAGTGACTGAACAATTTTCCAACCAACTATATCGGGCAACATCACATCTAAAATAATTAGATCATAATCTTCTGTCATGGCTCTATGATAACCATCAAGACCATTATTTGTTAAATCAACAACAAACCCAGATTCAACTAAACCTTGACGAAGATACTCACCTGTTTTTTGCTCATCTTCAACTACTAACAATTTCATACTTGAATATTTCCTTTGTTATTTGTCTGGTTGTCGTAATTGCATAACACAGCTATAGAATAAATGATAAACACCAAACCAATCATGATGGTTTAATGACTATTTTGTAATCATAATGTCATTAATTAGTTGGTTTATCTTTGTTATAGTAGCTACACAATGATTCATGAGGCTAGACATTATTGTTTCATTGTTTTATTTCCTTTCATCCATTCCTTGCAATTTAATGCAGCCCTAGTTTATCTAGGGTTTTTTTTTGTTATAGATCGATGCAAGTTTACATACACCCGAAACAACAATTAGTTAGGTACGAATTGAGTATATTTTAACAAAAATACTCTACATTGAATATTACTTCCTTTTACTTTTTATACAACACAATACCCGTCTCGACATGATCTGTATAAGGAAATTGATCAAACATAGCAAAATGTTGAATTGAATGTGTTTTAGTCAATAACTGTAAATTGTCACGCAATGTATTAGGATTACACGAAATATAAATAATTTTTTTATAGGTTTTTAATATATTAATGGTATTTAAATCCACTCCCCCACGTGGTGGATCAACAAGTACCGTATCACATTGATATTCATCCAAATTGATTCCTTTTAAACGATTAAACTCTCGTTCTTTTTTAATTGCACTAGTAAATTCTTCGGCTGACAACCGTACAATATCAAGATTATCAATTTGATTAACTAAAATATTATGCTGAGCTGAATAAACAGACGCTTTAGCTATTTCAGTAGCCAATACTTTGCGAAAGTTTTGTGCTAGAGCAATTGAAAAGTTACCATTACCACAATAAAATTCGAGTAAATCACCAGTTGAATTTTTGGTAACCGATATGGCCCACTGTAGCATTTTAATATTTACCGCTGCATTTGGTTGAGTAAAACTATTTTCAATTTGTCGATAAATAAACGTTTTATCCATTACTGGCAACACTTCATCAACATAATCCACATCAATGGCTATTTTTTGATTACTTGCTCGCCCTACAATATTAGCAACTACTCCATGTTCAGCTAATTGAGTTTTTAATTTTTTTGCTTCTATAATCCATCCATCACTTAACTTTTTATGATATAAAAGCGTAATTAATAGCTGACCACTTAAAGTCGAAAAATAATCAATTTGAAACAGCATATGGCGAAGTAACAAATTATGTTGTAACAAAGGTAAAATGGTTTGCATTGCTTGATTAATTAGTTTTGTTGCAATAGGAAATTCATCAACCCGTATTCGTTTTTTTGTTTTTTTATCATACATAATATGATAAAGATCTTCACCATCATGCCAGATCCTAAACTCAGCACGCATACGATAATGACTAATAGGTGAACAATATACCGATAATTCGGGCAGTGAAAAATCTGATAATAATGCTTTTAAATTATCTACTTTTTTTTTCAACTGTTGATTATAATTATCGTTCGAGAAACATTCAGTCATATTCATTATCTGATAGTTATTAAAGAAGTATTATTTAATATGGAAATTTGAGCCAATCCGTGTTAAGCCACAAAATAATTAAACATTAATTATTTAAACCAATTTAGCCTCGGTAGCATAAATAATCATTATGCATGTTATCGCAAACGGATGCGTATCTTATCACAAACAGCTAACAATGATAAGTTTTGCTTAAATAAAACATCTAATTTTAGACATAAAACTATATTTTACACTGCAATAACTACCTTACAATTAATCGCTCCATAAAAATAAAATAATATTCCATCACATTTTTATTGATTGTAGTTACAACGATTAACGTTATAATGTGCCTTATAATTTTAGATGAAAAGAACACTATGACTACACACACTTTTTCTGGTTTAGAATTAGATGATATTTTAATTCACAATCTCCAAACACAAAATATAAATACTCCAACCGTAATCCAAACACAAACAATCCCTGTTGCTTTAGATGGCAAAGATATTTTAGGTTCTGCACCAACAGGCACAGGTAAAACGCTAGCTTTTTTAATTCCGGCCGTACAACATCTACTCGATTTTCCACGCCGTAAACCAGGTCCACCACGAATTTTGATTTTAACGCCAACGCGTGAACTAGCCATGCAAATTGCTGAGCAAGCCAGATTATTAACCGAATCAACAAATTTAAGCATTGCAACTATTACTGGCGGTGTTGCTTATATGAATCACGCTGAAGTGTTTAGTAAAAACCAAGATATTGTTATTGCTACAACAGGCCGATTATTACAGTATATAAAAGAAGAAAACTTCGACTGCCGAGCAGTTGAAATGCTTATTTTAGACGAAGCTGATCGGATGTTAGATATGGGTTTTTCACAAGATGTCGAAATGATATCTGCCGAAACCCGTTGGCGTAAACAAACTTTATTATTTTCTGCCACACTGGAAGGTGAAGGACTGCATAACTTTGCTAGCCGCATTTTGACTGATCCAATCGAAATCAATGCCGAGCCTTCACGCAAAGAACGTAAAAAAATCCTGCAATTTTATTATCGTGCCGATGATTTAACTCATAAAGTGGCACTTCTTATTCACTTATTAAAACAAGAACAATTAAAAAAAACGATTGTATTTGTTCGTAAACGCGAACGTGTGCATGAATTAGTTAGCTTACTACACCAAGCTGGTATCCATAGCTGCTATTTAGAAGGTGAAATGGTACAAGCAAAACGCAATGAAGCAATAAAAAGGATCAGCAATAATACTGTCAATGTACTTGTAGCAACCGATGTTGCTGCACGAGGTATTGATATTGACAATATTACTCATGTTATTAATTTTGATGCACCCAAAACTGCCGATGTATATTTACACAGAATTGGACGCACCGCTCGAGCAGGGAAAAAAGGCACAGCTATTATGCTAGTCGAAGCGCATGATAACGAACTACTGCAAAAAATTGAGCGCTATATTAAGGAACCAATCAAATTAAGAACGATTGATGGATTACGCCCTAAAACTAAAGCACCAAAACCAGTAACTAAGAAAAAACATTCACAAAAAGCAAAACAAAAAAGTGCGAACAAAAAGCAAGAACAAGTAAAAAAGAAAAAGATAAAACAACGCTATCGAGACACAAAAAATAAAGGCAAACCGAAAATCAATAACTAATACCGAATAATAATCACAACTTAATAGCTTAAACTTATGATACCAATCGTTTATAACAACTTTGACAATAGATTTTAATTGCTATAATGCTACGCTACATGAGTTGCAGTTAATTATAAAGGAGAAATACTATGACACTAGTCACTCGCAAAGCACCAGATTTTACATCAGCAGCAGTTTTAGGTACTGGTGAAATTGTTAATAATTTCAATTTATTACAACATATCAAAGGTAAATATGCCGTTGTGTTCTTTTGGCCAATGGACTTCACATTTGTTTGCCCATCTGAAATCATTGCATTTGATCACCGTCTAGAAGAATTCAAAAAACGTGGTGTTGAAGTAATTGGTGTTTCAATGGACTCTGAATATGTACATAATGCATGGCGCAATACTCCACAAGATAAAGGTGGTATTGGTGAAGTTAAATTCCCAATTGTTGCAGATATCAAACACTCAATTATGCAATCTTATGGTATTGAACATCCTGAAGCAGGAGTTGCACTGCGAGCTTCGTTCTTTATTGACAAATCAGGAATTGTACGCCATGAAACAATTAACGATTTACCAATTGGACGTAACATTGACGAAATGATTCGTATTGTTGATGCTTTCCAATTCCATGAAGAACATGGCGAAGTTTGCCCTGCTCAATGGACAAAAGGTAAAAAAGGCATGCAAGCAAATCCAAATGGCGTTGCAAGTTTCTTAAAACAGCATGCTGACGAAATTTAATTCAGTACAATTTTTTATTCATCCATATCTTATTTTACGCTTTGCGTTACCGGAGTTAATCTCCGGTTTTTTTATATATATAAACGCAATTAATTATAGAGTGGCATGTAATCCTACAACACCAACGATAATAATGGTGAGACCAAATATACGAGGAAAATTCTTAGGCTCATTAAATAACAGCATATTGGCTAACACCGCACCCGAAGTCCCAAGACCAACCCAAACAGGATACACAACACTCAATTCAAGATAATGGAGCGAAAAATAGAAAAGCACAAAAGAGACAAAAAAACCTCCCCAATATAAAACCAATCTAAATAGACCTTTTTGCTCAGCATATAATTTAAGGCCTATAGCACCAATTACTTCAAAAACTGATGCAATTAATATTAACAGCCATCCCATGATTAAATTATCCTTATTAAAATATTAACTATCGGCACGTTTTAGTTGTACAACACCAATAATAATTATCGCCACAAAAAAAAGTTGAATTAGCTTAATCTCTTTATTAAAAAGTAAGATATCAATTAGCGTTGCTCCGACAGCACCAACACCTGAAAATATGGCATAAACCGTACCTGTAGGTATTGTCTTGCAAGCATTGGTTAAAAAAGTAAAATCAATAATAATGAGCGATACAATAATAACCCATTGCCAAATCTCGGTTGCGATGCTAAATCCTAAAATCCAACATATTTCAAAAAAGCAGGTTAGCACCACAAATGCCCACTCTTTATTCATGCTAAACATATAGCTACCTCGTTTATGCTACTTTATTTTATGTCGTAATCAATTTTCTGCTGCAATGTGTTTAAGTATAATGCTTGATTATGCCCTATTGCCTAAAAGCAACGACAAGACAAAAGATGGTTCGCAAATAGAATTTGCCGCCAAAAGATATCAATTGTTATATGGTCCTATCCATTAAACCAAAACGCCTAACGTTCACGAAACATCATCACAATTTTTATTATTATTTTTCAAATAAGTAAGTAATTCTATAATGAAGATATATAAATGGCAAGGACAAAATTACACAATTCAATGTTAGAGAGCTTATACAAGCTAACCAATTCACCTCTTTATAATACTTAATTATGCAAGATATAATAAAGATTTGTAATTTATTAGAAAAAAATAAAAAATGTTATATCTTTTTCAATTTAACCTAAAATAGTTATAGAATGCTAAAAACCACTTTTGAGGCATTTTTTAACTAAATTGTATAATAAACATTTTATACTTATTAAATATTGTTAATTGTAATAATACTTAATATTTTTTAAACATTCGGAAAAAGGAAGGCAGCATGTCAAAAAAGACAGATAATGAATTTAAAGTTGGTATAAAAGCCTATATATCACTAATAGTAGCCATTTTATTTTTTTCAGGCTTATTTTTTAATGTAGAAGGTAAAGAATGGCTAGGAGCGTTTGATTTTACCAGCTTAAGCGGCAAATTTGGCACTATGCTACATCCTGAAAAAAATACTTTTGTGGGTGAAGGAGGTAACAGTGCAAGAGCTGGTTTTATTTTCGCCTTATCACTTATACCTACGGTTATGTTAGCGCTAGGCGTGTTAGAAATATTTACCCATTACGGCACCATTCGTGCTGCACATAAATTATTAACACCATTATTAAAACCAATTTTAGGTGTACCAGGTAAAACTGGACTTGCATTAATTACCGACCTACAAAGCACTGATGCTGGTGCTGTATTAACTAAAGAGTTATATGACGAAAAGCAAATTACTAAAAAAGACCTTATCATTATTAGTGCTTGGCAATATTCTGGTGCGGGTTTAATTAATAACTACTTCTCGATTGGTTCGGCATTATTTGCCTCAATGACTGTAGCTATTTTTATTCCTCTTGTCATCATGTTAGTGCTTAAATTTGTAGGCTCAGTAATGGTTCGCTTAGTATTAAATACAATTTATAAAAAGGATTTTATCAATGAGTAATTCACAAAAACAAACTAATAACCCTTTAGATATTTTTGTAATCGGTGCTCGCAAAGGATTCAACATTGCTATTAATAATTTAATGCCCAATATTTTAATGGCATTTGTAATCACCGAAATACTAAAACGTTTAGGTATAATGCAATTAATAGGAACTTATTGTGCTCCAGTAATGGAGATTTTTGGCCTACCTGGCGAAGCAATTACCGTATTACTAACTGCATGGTTATCAGCATCAGCAGGTACAGGCGTTGCAGTTAACTTATTTACCGCAGGAACAATCAATCCAACAGCAATAACCATATTAGCCCCAGCTATTTTCTTAATGGGCTCACAATTACAGTATATGGGACGATTATTAGGCGTTGCCGATGTACCAAAAAAATACTGGCCATTACTCATGTTAACCAGTATTTTTAATGCATTAGTTTCAATGATTATTATGCGATTTTTTGTTTAATAAAGGAGATAAACATGTCTAATGTTTTAGAACATTATCAGTATTTACACCAAATTCCAGAGTTGGGATTTGAAGAACACAAAACATCGGCATATATCGCACAGCAACTTGAACAAGCAGGCTATAAAGTAACTCGCAACATCAATAACACAACAGGAATTGTTGCGCAATACGATAGCGGCAAAACTGGCCCTGTACTCGCTTTACGGGCAGATATGGATGCTCTAGGACATATTATTAACGGCGAACCTTGCGCAAGACATACCTGCGGTCATGATGGCCATTCATCAATATTATTAAGCTCGGCACAAGAGTTAATAAAAGAAGGTAACATCAAAAAAGGTCGATTGAAACTCATCTTCCAACCTGCCGAAGAACTTGGAACAGGTGCTTTAGCTATGATTGAAGGAGGAGCTATTGATGATGTTGATATGATTATCGGTTTACATTTACGTCCAAAAGATGAATGTCCAAAAGGCTTTGCTGCAACGGCAATGTACTATTCAGCATCCACCACAGTTGAAGTAAATATTCATGGTATCCCAGCACATGGTGCTCGACCTCATTTAGGCGTTAATGCCCTTGATGCAGCAACACTGGCCATTCAAGCAGTTAACACCATTCACCTTGCACCTAACTTAAACTATAGTGTTAAAGCCACACGTTGCATTTGCGATGCTGGAGTCACCAATGCTATTCCATCCGAAGCATATGTATGCTGGGATCTAAGAGCGCCAACTAACCCAGCCATGGATGAACTAAAAGCCAAAACGTTAAATGCGATAAAACTCAGTGTTGAATCTATCGGTGCGAAAGTGGATATCAATGTCACTAAAGAAATTCCAGCCGCGGAAATTGATAATGATGTCACAAAAATTATTGCCGAAGCCATTGTCGATGTACTTGGCAAAGAGGGGTTAAAAGAACCTATTTTCACCCCAGGTGGAGAAGACTTTTTCAATTATCCTTGTGAACGTAATGTCAAAGCTGGTTTTTGGGGATTAGGAGCTGATCTAACACCAGGATTACATCATCCTGAAATGAAGTTTGACACTTTAGCATTAGAAAATGGAGTCAAAATAACCAAAGCTTGTGCATTAAAAGTACTTGGCTAATTTCCACCCTATTCCGCCGATACCTTACTTCGGCGGAAGATGATTTAAATCACAAACAAAAGATCTTTCCCTAACTTGTATAATACTGTTGATAAGCACTTAACATTTTTAAGTTAGGATTTTCACTTCAATGCCAAATAGTTACGATATTCAACAATATCTTCGATCGTCACAACTGGCATATGATACTCATTAGCAAATTTAACAACCTCTGGCGCTCTTGCCATAGTCCCATCGTCGTTGGTTAACTCACACAATACTGCGGCAGGCTTTAAACCCGCTAATGTCACTAAATCAATAGATGCTTCAGTATGACCTCGGCGAATTAATACACCACCTTCTTTAGCAACTAAAGGAAACACATGCCCTGGATGATTAAGATCACTTGGTTTGGCGTTATCATTCACAGCAGCCTTAATAGTCGTAACGCGATCAGCGGCTGATACACCTGTTGTAACTCCATTAGCCGCTTCAATTGAGATGGTAAATGCTGTATTATTTTTACTAGTATTATTTTCTACCATCATAGGCAAATTTAACTCATCACAGCGTTTTTTAGGCAAACATAAACAAACAATACCACTGCCGTAACGAATAGTTAGAGCCATTTGTTCAATGGTAATGGACTCGGCAGCCCAAATAATATCACCTTCATTTTCGCGATCTTCATCATCTAAAACTAGTACACCTTGACCGGCTTTAATAGAAGCAATTGCTTTTTTAACACGTTCAATGGGCGTTCCAAATTCATTTAAATTAAACTGATTCATGGTAAATACCTATATTTTTATTAACTCATTTATTTCATTATTTATCTAATTAAAATCAAATGGCTATTTGCTATCTAATTAATTAAGTATAAATAAAATACCAGAATCAGGGCAGTGCTTGACCAGCATGACTTTGCCTTTCAGCAAATATTGGAAAGATAAGCAACTCTCTTTTATCCAGACTTTTACTGTCGGCTTTGGAATTTCACCAAATCTGCTTGTCCTTAATCTATCAAAATCTAACTGAGCAATAAAACAACTACCACAGTTAACAAAATAAATTAAGCGCTCGTGGGCTATACCACCGGTGGGGACTTACACCCCGCCCTGAGAATTTTGCCAAAAAATTGACGAATCACACTATAATACAAAATGATAAAAAAGACACGGAGTTTTAAAATGAAATATTGCCGCAAACAGCGGCAATAATAGAAAGAGCAGAGTTTAATTAATGCCTACGAGTTTCACTTATGCGACGCCGTTCGGCTTTACGCATCCATAGCCACGAAATAAAGCCAATAATACCAACAATTAGCAATATAATTGTTGCTAAAGCATTAACCTGAGGATCAACCCCTAAACGTACTTTTGAAAATATCAATTTAGGTAACGTCATAGCACCTGGTCCAGTCACAAAGTTAGCAATAACCACATCATCAAGTGACAATGTAAATGCTAAAAGCCAACCTGACACTAACGCTGGTGCGATCATTGGTAGTGTAATAATAAAAAATACCTTTAAAGGATTTGCACCAAGATCTAATGCAGCTTCTTCAATTGACTTATCTAATTCACGCAACCTAGCACTAATTACCACAGTCACATAAGCTGTACAAAATGTAGCATGAGCCATCCAAATAGTTATAGCGCCACGGTCTTTTGGCCAACCAAGTACCTGTCCCATTCCCACAAATAACAACAGCAAAGCCAAACCAGTAATAACATCTGGCATAACCAGCGGTGCTGTAGTCATAAACGAAAATAAATTAGAGCCTCGGAATCCTCTAAAACGAATGATAGCATAAGCCGCTAATGTACCAAGCACAACAGCAAAAGTTGCAGCACCTGCAGCAATAGACAAACTTAGCCCAACAGCTTTAAGTAATGTTTCGTTATTAATTAACTCAAAATACCATTTGATCGAAAAATCCGCCCAAACTGTCACCAAACGCGAGCTATTAAACGAATAAACAATCAAAATAACCATTGGGATATATAAAAACGAAAATACCACCAAAAAGATAAGTCCTTTCAAACACCGGAATAGCAATGCAATGGTAACTAAAACGGTAATAATGAAACTAAAAACAAAACAGCTATAGTAAAAGCTCCATTCACCCAAAAGCGATCCCGATGATGAAATCAAAATACTCAATAAAATCGCACCAAGCAATGACGAGATAAAAACAATCAAAGCCGATCGCATAATAACGGGCAAATTGTTCATCTATTTACCTCCCATTTGTCGATTTTGGAATTTATTAAAATAATAAATAGGCACAATCAATATCATCAACATCACACTAGCTACAGCCGAGGCAGCTGGCCAGTCATGATTATTAAAGAACTCAGTCCAAAGCTGTGTACCGATCATAATCCCTTCTGAAGGGCCTAATAATTCAGGGATCACATACTCACCTACAGCAGGAATAAACACCAACATCCCCCCAGCAATCACCCCATTTTTGGTTAAAGGTACAATGATCTTAAAAAATGTCTTTATCGGTTTACAACCTAAGTCTAATGCTGCTTCGATTAACGTTGAATCGACCTTACTTAACGACGTATAAATTGGCAATACCACAAATGGTAAATAAGAATAAACAATACCAATATATACAGCAAAGTAGGTTTTCATAATAATCAAAGGCTGATCAATAACCCCTAACCACATTAAAAAATGATTTAATAAACCATTAGGATTCAAAATACCTATCCACGCATAAACACGAATTAAAAACGATGTCCATGAAGGTAAAATGATTAACAACAATAAAATATTACGGGTTGACTGTTTGCATTGAGAAATAGCCCAAGCCAACGGGTAACCAATTAAAACACAAAGCACGGTTGAAATCGCAGCAATCTTAAGTGATTGCAAATACGAATCAATATAAATCGTATCGCTAATTAGATTTAAATAATTGCCAAAATTTAACGTAATATTAAGCAAACCATCGTCATAACTTAACAAATCAGTATAAGGTGGTACAGCTAAAGCAATTTCAGAAAAACTGATCCTAAATACGATTAAAAATGGTAGCAAAAACAGTAATAGCATCCATAAATAAGGGATCGCAATTACGGTTAACCGTCCATAAAGAGTCATTAAATCCGAATCATCTCGCTGTTGACGCAATTTTTTATATGTATAAAAAATTACAACTAACCCTGCTGGAATAAATAAAATACTGCCAGCAATAATAAGCCGATAAGCAAATTTAGACGACCTATAATGCGCTAAAAAACAACCAAAGCATGACAATAAAAAGCTCAATGTCATTGCGGTAAATAGCGCATCTAAAAATAAATTGTCAAATGCACCTGTTGTTACAAAACGCCAATAAACATTGAGCAACACAAATGCATTTAACAACAATCCCAATACAATGGATCGCATTATGATATCCTCTTTTGTTTATTCAGTAAGCACAACACAACTGTCAACTTCCCAACTTAAGTTAACTATATCACCCCAAGTTGGCATTCCTTTACGATAACGATGCTCATTTTGCAATTGTGCAATAATAACTTGCCCACTTGGCAATTTGACATGATAAATCGATAAATCCCCAAGATAAGCGATTTCAACAACTTCACCTGTAGCGCAGTTATAACCATCTTCAGGTAATTGCTCACATAATTGGATTTTTTCTGGGCGCAGAGCAACTTTAATCGGCACACCTTCCACAGCTGGAGAATCATAATCTACTTTAAATGGATGTTTAATAGTAGGACAACTCAAAATCAAACCATCTTCTAACGTATCTTGCAAGATACCATCAAAGATATTAACCGAACCGATAAACTCAGCACTATAACGGCTATTTGGATGTTCATAAATTTCTTCTGGCTCACCAATTTGCACAAATTGACCTTTATTCATAATGGCAATACGACCAGCCATAGTCATAGCTTCTTCTTGATCATGGGTAACCATAACGCAAGTTGCCCCCACTTGTTCTAAAATGCTCACCACTTCAAGTTGCATTCGATCACGAAGTTGTTTATCAAGTGCACCCATTGGCTCATCAAGTAACAATAATTTTGGTCGTTTGGCTAAGCTTCTTGCTAAAGCCACGCGTTGGCGCTGACCACCTGATAATTGGTGTGGTTTACGTTTGCCAAATTGCTCCATATGTACAAGCGCTAACATCTCTTCAACTCGATGTTTAATTTCGCTATTGCTTAATTTATCTTGCTTTAAGCCAAAGGCTATATTTTGTTCAACCGTCATGTGAGGAAATAAAGCATACGATTGGAACATCATATTAATAGGACGATTATAAGGCGGAACCTGTGATAAATCTTTTCCATCTAAAATGATTTGCCCCGAAGTCGGTTGCTCAAAACCAGCTAGCATACGCAATAGTGTTGATTTACCGCTTCCAGATGCTCCTAATAATGCAAAAATTTCACCTTTATATATAGTCAAATTTACATCATCAACGGCATAATAATCATCATTAAAAACTTTTGTTAAATTTTTGATCTCCAATAAAGGAGTTATCATCTTTTTTTTAGGCTGTACCTGATTTGTTGTTTTATCGTTCACTCTTTTTTCCTCATAACAACAAGCCAAAAAAAACGAGACGGAAAGACTCACAGCCTCTCCGTCTTGGATTATTAGTTAAGATTCGATATACAAAATATCGATTATTTACCAGTTTTGAGCTTAGTCCACGTGCGGGTAATTATACGCTCAAGTTTTGGATCTTTAACTTTTAAAGTGAATAGTTTTTCCATCACTTCTGGTTTTGGATAAACTGCTGGATCATTTTTCACTTCTGGTTTTACAAAATTTTCATTAGCAACCTGATTAGCGCTAGCAAAGTTAACATCGTTAGTAACTTGTGCTGCAATTTCTGGTTTCATAACAAAATTTAAAAACTCATGAGCTTCATCTGGGTTTGCTGAATCTTTTGGAATAGCAAAGGTATCAAAAAAGACTAAAGCACCTTCTTTTGGTATTTGATAACCAACATGCACACCGTTATTTGCTTCGTTAGCTCTATCTCGTGATTGTAAAATATCGCCAGACCAACCCAAAATCACACAAATATCGCCATTAGCTAGATCGGTAATATATTGTGAAGAGTGGAAGTAACGAATATTTGGACGAACTTTTTCTAACAGCTCATAGGCAGCACCAGTATAATCCTTGGCATCTGTACTATTTGGATTTTTACCTAAATATTGAAGAGCACTAGCAAAAATTTCGGTAGGTGCATCTAAAAATGCCACACCACAATCTTTTAGTTTTTCCATATTCTCTGGTTTAAACACTAAATCCCAGCTATCAACTGGTGCATTATCACCTAGACGCTCTTTAACTTTATCAATGTTATAGCCAATCCCTGTTGTCATCCACACATAAGGGATAGCATATTTATTATCAGGATCATGTGTTGCCATTAATTTCATTAGATTAGGATCTAAGTTTTTCCAATTAGACAATTTACTTTTATCTAACGGAAGATAGATATCAGATTTAATTTGTCTAGCTAAAAAGCTATCTGAAGGCGAAACCACATCAAAGCCAGAATGACCTGCCATTAATTTACCTTCAAGAGCTTCGTTAGAATCATAAACATCATAAACTAGTTTAATACCAGTCGATTTTTCAAAATCCGAAATCGTATTAGAACCAATTTGCCCTGCCCAATTGTAAAAATGTACGACACGATCTTTAGCTATAGCAGATTGAGATAACGCTAGTGAAACACCAGCCACGATTGAAAGAATTGTTTTACGTTGAGTAAACATGCTCACCACTTCTCCTCTAGTTGTAGGGATATTACATGTTAGACACAAGCCCATTGCAAAGACACAACGGACCCCCAAATTTTACTATCGACATTGTTAACAATAATAAAAATTATCAAAGTAACAACCATCTAGCGAAACCGAGGTAATCAGGCAATCACAAGTCATTAATAACATAAATGAACTAGTAGAGCTAACCTTGCATTACGAGGGATAAAATACCTTTTTTTTTAAAGATGTCCACTTAAAAAATCAAATATTGAAAGTTTAAGGATTGAGTGGTTGTATTTTAACCACCCAAGGAGTAAGGAACAACCAATTAACAATTAGATAACAAAATTATTCAGCACTTGCTTGCATAATTTTAGCATTTGGTTGCCACACACGATATTTAACTTGCAAATCGTTCGGAACATAAAAGACTAACGGTAATTGGCTGTTATAGCTAAACAAACCTAAATTATGGTTGATTGTCACAAATTGATTTTTATTAGTACCTTCAGGGCAAGCCATTAATGTTGAAATGTTACCAACAGTCTTTTCAACTACGTAATAAGAGTATCCCCAACCTTTAAGCTCTTCTTGCTTAACTACACCACCTAAATTTTGCAAATTACAATCAACATTCATTTCTTTACCAATGATCACCTCAACTTTCGCATTGTTTTCATTAGCAATAGTTGGTAAATGAATAGCATAACGAGTATAGCCAACTTGAGCTGCAGGGAATGGCGCTATATCATTGACACTTTGTGCAACAGGTTGCGTTTTTTGTGAATTTGCGCATGCTGTTAATGCTACACCTAATAATGTTAATAACAATAATTTTTTCATTTTTATCTCCTTTAACTAATTAATCATAAACACCATCGTATTAATTTTCAGTGATAATGCGTATAATAACACCATCTAGATTAATAAAATTGGTGTAAAAATGCCAGCAGAAAAAAATACTACCGATTTACTTAAATTGATTTTAAACCTGTTAATAATTGGTTTACTAATCATTATTACCTATCGTGTTGTTGAAGTTTTTTTATTCGGTTTCTTCTGGGCGGTGATGGTCGTAATTGCCACTTGGCCCTTAATGATAAAAATACAACGAAAATTATTTAACAAACGCTGGCTATCACTACTAGTAATGGCTCTGATATTAGCCTTTGTTTGTATTATACCTTTCATATTAATTATTAGCTCGGTAGCACAAAACGGTCACCATCTTATTGAATGGGCAAAAACGCTATCTCACCAAAAACTACCAACACTTGACTGGCTTGAAAGCGTACCTGCCTTCGGCTCTGAACTACACCAAAAATGGTTAAACTTAATACAAACTGATGGCTCTGATTTAGTTTCAAGCATACAACCTTATATTGGCACCATGATAGGTTGGCTACTTGAGCAAGCCACCAATATTGGACTATTTATCTTTCATGCTGGTGTAATGATTATTTTTAGTCTATTACTATTTTTAAAAGGCGAAAGTATCACCAAATACGTTTACCTACTAGCCAACCGATTATCAAAACAATATGGCGAAATCACTGTCACATTAGCAGGACAATCCATTCGAGCTGTAGCTCTTGGTGTTGTGGTTACTGCCATTACCTTAGCCTTAATTGGTGGATTAAGTTTTATATTAACCGACATGCCGTTACCAGGTATACTCACTCTAATTTTATTTATTTGTTGTGTCGCACAAATTGGTCCCGTGATTGTAATGCTTGGGTGCATTTTTTGGCAATTTTGGGCGGGCAACACCATAGCTGGTATCGTATTAATTGTTGTGGCAATTATCTTAACCACCTTAGATAGCGTAATGCGAGCTTACTTAATAAAAAAAGGTGCCAATTTACCGTTTTTACTTATATTATTTGGTGTGATTGGTGGCTTACTTGGCTTTGGCATAATGGGATTATTTATTGGTCCTGTCGTACTAGCTTTAACTTACAAAATAATTCAAACTTGGGTTGATGAACAATCTTAAACAATTTATTATCACCCAGTAAGAAGCATAAGCGCATAAACAAGTTGCTAAATACGCTACATAACTTAAAGCAACTGAGCTAAAATGCATACAAATTAAAAGGAGTGTTATTTTTACTGGCTTAGCTTATATTAGAAAACAAGTTTCTAAAGTAACTTGACAGTTATAATGACAAAAAATCATGCGAATACCATTTATAAAATACAATCACCAAAAGCATCTTGACGAATTAGGTAAAATTCAGCAAGATGCCAAGCAATATCATATCTGCTATACCCCAAAAGCATATCGACTGGCTTTAATTGAAAGTATAAAAAGAGCTCAGCACCGAATTTATATAGTTGCGCTCTATCTAGAGCAAGATGAGGCAGGTCAAGAAATTCTTAATGAACTGTACCAAATCAAACGGCAACGCCCTAATTTAGATATCAAAATATTTGTTGACTGGCACCGTGCACAGCGCGGAAGAATTGGCGAAGACAAAGCCCATACCAACGCAAATTATTATTACCAACTAAAACAGCAATATCCAGATATTGACATTCCTATTTATGGTGTACCTGTCAATCGTCGTGAAGTACTAGGCGTACTGCATTTAAAAGGTTTTATTATTGATAATACTGTCATTTACAGTGGAGCTAGCATTAATAACGTATACCTACACAAGCGTGAAAAATACCGTTACGACCGTTATCACTTTATTACTAACCCACTATTAGCAAACAGCATGGTGCAGTTTATTCACGACCACTTTTTACCATATCAAGCGTTGCAACTACTTAATACTGGCACCCATAAAACCCGCAAACAAATTAAGTCTGAAATTAAAGAGCTACGCCAACACTTAATGAATACCAGCTACCAATATAACAGCAATACCGACAACAACACCTTATCGGTTGCACCAATAATGGGGCTTGGTCGCAATAACTCGCTCAACAAAATCATCCATCATTTAATCAACGTAACCGAACAAAAAATCATATTTTGCACGCCGTACTTTAATTTGCCTAACATCCTAGTTCGCGATATCATTCGTTTGCTTCGTAAAGGTCGCCAAGTTGAACTGATTATTGGTGATAAAGAAGCAAATGATTTTTATATTCCACCAGACCAACCTTTTAACATATCAGGTGGATTACCCTACTTATACGAAATCAATTTAAGAAGCTTTATTGAGCGCCTACAATCTTTTATTGACAAAGAGCAACTTATCATACGTCTGTGGAAGGATGGAGAGCAAACCTATCATCTTAAAGGTATCTGGGTGGACAATACTTGGGTACTTATAACAGGCAACAACCTAAATCCACGCGCTTGGCGACTTGATCTGGAAAATGGCATATTAATACATGATCCAAAGCAAGAATTAAGCCATAAATTTAACCAAGAACTTGACACTATTCGTCAAAAAACCACATTGATCACACATTTTCAACAAATCCAAGCGAGTCAATTTTATCCAAGTCAAGTTCATAAGTTGATAAAGCGACTGAGCCGCATTAAAGTGGATAGGATTATTAAGCGGTTGTTGTAAAGGTAAGATGTTTTGAAAGAAAAGGTTTCTTAAAAAACATAATAAAAACAATATTTTTTCAACTAATTTTGAGAAAAAAGCGCTTTTGCTGTTTAACAACAAAAGCGCAAATTTGATCTAGACTTCATATTAAAGGTCTACAGATAGGTGCGTTCTAATCATTGCAGTAAGGCAATATCGCCTTTAACAAGAAAAGCACATATAGAATTAAGGGGTAACACAAGCCATAAAGTGACTATTAGCTGTACTCTGCAGAAAAATTCCCCCATCGGCTGAATAAACACCATATAGACTGCCATTATATGAATTAGCCCAATATCCTGTATCATTAGCCCAGTTGTTACCAATACTGAGATTCCAATCACTACCTTCATAGAAATTATTCATAGTATTGGCAGTAAAACCCCACTCGTTAAATAGTCCGCCAACCCATTTACCGCTAATATCTTTATAACTGACTTTTCGTTGACAGTTATTAATACTTCTTCCAGGTAAACCTTCTGTCCAACCAGCTCCATTCCCATTGGTATAGTCATTTATATCGGGAATTCGATAACCATTACCTAAATTACGACAAAAGTTTTGAGCATCCGCATATCCATATCTTACTGTGATTCCTGGTTGAGAGATATACCAACGTTCTATCTTAAAGCTATACAGTAATTTTGTATGATTTACATCAGAGTAAAGCTTAAATAACGAAGGGGAAAAAGCCTTATTACTTGAATTTATGGAAGGGCCTTTTAATATAATCTTTAGTGCTTGTTCGCCACCAGGATAAAGGTTACCATCTCTAATACAAGTTCTACATATCCTATCAATGTCAATAGCCCAATGTTGTGTATTCTCTTTGCTTAACGATAATGATACACCACTACCGCTAACCGCACTCACCGTTGTACCATTTGCAGCTATAACTTGTTCAGGAGAGATTCCTCCCAATAATAAATAGAAATATAACCTATCAGATCCTGTCGTCGGAAAGTTTTCTGCTATATTGCTATTATTTGTGACTTTAAACCCTTTTAACGAAACCCAATTTGGACCATCCATATCCCAAATGGTAGTACCAAAAGCATGGTCATCGTAAGCTAAATTTGGTTGCGCATAGCAAGCAACTGGCCTATTCATATTGGCATTAATATAGTAACTATGCTCATTACCCGTAAAATTGCTACTATTGGGAACACCATACTGCGTCGATAAGGTGCTTGCAGTTGCTGTTAAGGTGAGTTTATAAGGCCCATCACAAAGATTTAGCCGTCTATTCGGATTTGCTTTAACTTCTCCTGTAATATCTGTACCATTTTTATCTTGCCATTTTATGGTTAAATTTCCTGTTGCATTTATATTATCATCGCCATCATCGTCTCGACCATAATTATAAGGTGAATCCATTAATTCGCTTAATTGAATTCTTGGGTAATTTACCAATGGTACTATTGCTTGTATATCAGCAAATGTATCTGTTATATTTGGCATTTCAATTGGTGCATCTACGTTAGATTGATCTATTACTGCATTGGGATAAAGTGCACTATTTGCTCCCTGAGGAATATAACTAATATTTGGTAGTCTTATACCCAATAAATCTTCCATACTAGCAACTTTAGTTACACCATCAATACTTAAATATGGTGCAGAGCCGTGAATGACCTGTGATGTCTTTGCCGATAACGCCTGCGAGCTCAGCGAATAAGGCAATAAAAGCAATGGAGCAAAAATCAGCGGTGACTTGGATAGCAATCTAGAAATCAAAGATATCCTTGCCAACAACTTTATCGATTTCGATAGATTTGGTGATAAAAATAAGAATCGAATCTGTTTTTGACTACTGTGAAATTGAAAAAGATTTAAGGCGTAGGGTTGCCAGTGCTGGTGCCTGGTGCCTGGTGCCTATTATGATAGCGCATAACATTCTACCTGTCAAGTAATTTGTTGTTTTATTTGTGTTTTTATGATTATTTGCTTATTTAATAAGCTGTATTATACTAAATAATGCGTCGAAATTATAGCTGGTTAAACACTAAAGAGCTAGTATTTGTTAATTTATTGTAATGTCTTGAATACGATTGAAACATTACAAAAAACTTAGCATAAATATTTTTTCGCTATATTTTATCGTCATTTATAAAAGTCAAATTACCCATGCCATATTTATGGAAAAGCCCTTTAACGGAAATACTCACTTTAATTTTTTTAAAATAGGACTTAGGCAGATATTTTCTGAACCTAGTATATAGTCATGGATCGGCTACACTATGTGCCCATTTATTGCTTTAGTATGCCTTATTATCTTGTAAAAAAGATTCAGGAGTTTATACCGTTTCATATCTCAACGAGTCGTTAAAAACTACTAGCTTGAAGATCTTGTTTTTGTAGTCGATTTAAACCGAGCAAGACAAGCTGATAAATGTTGAATATTGATTAAACATTCTTTTTTATTTTTGATCTTTTAAGAAAGTAATTTTGAGACAACTACTGGCATAAATGTAATGCCAGTGCCAAATAATTTTTTTGCTATTTCAGGATGAAGTCCTAGATATCAACAAATATAGATCTTTTTAATATCAAGTAATTTAGGAAAAATTTAACTTTTTAAAAGAATTAGAATGTTGATATTAAACGCTTTGACGATAATTTGTTATTTTGCATTATACCAGCGCCAATAAATTGCTTGCCTTGATAAATTCGCACTAAGGTTTCAACTTGCGTGGAGCTTTCAAGTTCAATAGTTCGTCCTAATAATATGTCTTTACCTTGCGTATCGCTAAGGGTAACTTTTGGGCGATCTTGCAATGGGCTGTCAACGGGCATTAGTAGATCATCTTTAAGTTCAATATTTTGTAGCTGTTCTAAGGTGACCATGTTTTCAATCGGGTAATTGGAAACTTGTAAACGCCTTAAATAAATAACGTGTGCTCCGCAACCCAATAATTCCCCTAAATCATCAATAATGGTTCGGATGTAGGTGCCTTTTGAGCAGTGTATTTCTAACGTTAATTCGTTTTTTATTGCATCAAATTGGATAAATTGATTTTCGTAAACGGTAATTGGTCTAGCTTCACGTTCAACCACAATACCTTGGCGAGCATATTGGTAAAGCGGTTTTCCTTGATATTTTAATGCCGAAAACATAGTTGGCACTTGTAAAATATTACCGCGAAAATGAGTTAAAGCTTGGTTGATTTGTGATTCAGTCACTTTAACAGGTTTGGTACATATAATTTGACCATCGGCATCAGATGTATCGGTTCGTTCTCCTAGTTTGGCGATCACACGATAACGCTTATCTGAATCCAATAAATATTGTGAAAATTTGGTTGCTTCACCAAAACAGATAGGAAGCATCCCTGTCGCTAGTGGATCAAGAGCTCCCGTATGCCCTGCCTTTTTAGCATTAAATAACCATTTTACTTTTTGCAACGCATCATTTGATGTCATGCCTTGCGTTTTGTCTAGCAACAAAACGCCGTGAAGATCACGGCGAGTTTTTTTTATATTCATCATTTTTATACTGAAACACATAGTTACCTGAAACTTTTTGACAGAGTTCAGGACTATTTTTTAATATTAATCTTTATGACGCTCATTATCTTGTTTGATAACATCCGCCACCAAACTCGACATTTGCATTCCCTTAACGAGCGACTCATCGTAAAAGAATTTTATCTCTGGAATGATTCGCAAACGCATCGCTTTGCCAATTAAGGTTCGAATGTAACCTTTAGCATCATTAAGTACCGTTAATCCTTGTTCAATAACTTGTGGATCATCGTCATTCAAAAAAGTCACAAAAACTTTGGCATACGAAAGATCACGCGAGATATCAACGCCTGAAACGGTTACCATACCAAGACGAGGGTCTTTGATTTCTCGTTGTAAGATAATTGCAATTTCTTTTTGTAATTCATGCCCAACTCGAGATGAACGATTAAATGCTTTTGCCATATCTATTTTCCTTATAAATGAATAAGCAAGGACTATACCTTGCTTATAACATCAAATACGTTGTAATTAGATCGTACGTTTGATTTCGATAGTTTCAAAAACTTCAATCGTGTCGCCAACACGAACATCGTTGTAGTTACGCACACCAATACCACATTCGGTTCCATTACGTACTTCGTTAACATCATCTTTAAAGCGACGTAATGATTCAAGTTCGCCTTCATAGATAACAACGTTATCACGCAATACACGAATTGGGTTGTGACGTTTAACAACACCTTCGGTTACCATACAACCTGCAATTGCACCAAATTTAGGTGATTTAAACACATCACGCACTTGAGCAAGACCAATAATTTCTTGTTTGTATTCTGGTGCAAGCATACCGCTCATGGCTTGTTTAACTTCGTCAATTAGATCATAAATAACAGAGTAATAACGTAGATCTAAATTTTCTGATTCAATCACTTTACGTGCTGAAGCATCGGCACGAACGTTAAAGCCTAAAATGATCGCATTTGATGCAGCAGCCAGTGATGCGTCAGTTTCGGTTATACCACCCACACCTGATCCAATAATTTTAACTTTAACTTCATCTGTTGATAGTTTAAGTAATGAATCAGAAATCGCCTCAGCAGAACCTTGAACATCTGCTTTTAGAACAATATTAAGTTCAGAAACATCGCCTTCTGTCATGTTGGTAAACATGTTTTCAAGCTTCGCCTTTTGTTGACGAGCAAGTTTTACATCACGGAATTTACCTTGTCGATAAAGCGCAACTTCACGAGCTTTCTTTTCATCGCGTACAACAGTAGCTTCGTCACCAGCTGATGGTACTCCAGACAAGCCAAGAATTTCAACTGGTATTGATGGACCAGCTTCAGTCACTTCTTTACCTAGTTCATTACGCATCGCTCGGATACGACCGTATTCAAATCCACAAAGTACGATATCACCTTTATGCAATGTACCTGATTGAACAAGTACTGTTGCAACTGAACCACGCCCCTTATCAAGGAATGATTCAATCACAACGCCGCTTGCCATACCTGTTTCGTACGCGGTTAATTCAAGCACTTCAGCTTGTAGTAAGATGGCTTCAAGTAGTTGATCAATACCAGTACCTGCTTTAGCAGACACATGAACAAACTGAGTATCACCACCCCAATCTTCTGACATCACGCCATATTGTGCAAGTTCGCCTTTTACACGCTCTGGATCAGCTTCAGGTTTATCAATTTTGTTAACAGCAACAACAATTGGTACATTTGCCGCTTTAGCATGTTGGATTGCTTCTATAGTTTGTGGCATTACACCATCATCAGCAGCAACAACAAGTACTACAATATCCGTTGCTTTAGCGCCACGAGCACGCATAGAGGTAAACGCCGCATGCCCAGGAGTATCTAAGAAGGTAATTTCACCGCTTGCCGTTTTAACATGATAAGCACCAATGTGCTGAGTAATACCGCCAGCTTCGCCTGAAGCCACTTTTGCTTTACGAATATAGTCAAGTAAAGAGGTTTTACCATGGTCAACGTGTCCCATAATGGTAACAACTGGTGCGCGCGAAACTTTTTCAGCGCCTGTATCACGGTCGCTCATGAGTGATTCTTCAAGTTCATTCTCACGACGAAGTACTACTTTATGTCCCATTTCTTCAGCCACTAATTGTGCTGTTTCTTGATCGATAACTTGATTAATAGTTGCCATTGCCCCCATTTTCATCATAGTTTTGATCACTTCGGAACCTTTTACTGCCATTTTATTCGCTAATTCAGCAACGGTAATGGTTTCACCAATAACAACATCACGATTAACTGCTTGGACAGGTTTAGTAAAACTTTGTTGCAACGTGCTTTTACCTTTCTTTTTATTATGGCCGCCACGAGTCACAGCTCGAGCTTCTTCACGTTCCGCTTTGCCTTCTGATAGCTTGTTGCCTTTTTTCTGTTTAGTTTGTTTAGTGTTTCGACCACGTCCACGAGCGCTTTCAACTTCACGGTCAGTTTCATCTTCTGCTGCTCTAGCGTATTTAGAGGTTGTCACATGATAATCTTCATCTTCTGTATGATCACTATCATCAACTTCATTATATTGTTCTGCTAGCTTACGAGCTTCTTCAGCCATACGCTTGGCATCTTCCTCTAATTTTCGACGATTTTCTTCTTCCGCTTTACGTTTAATTTCATTCGCTTCAGCTTCTAATCGTGCTTTTTCTTCTTGCGCTTTTTTTACTTTTGGATCAACTGCTCGCTCTTGTGCCGCTTTCGCTTTTTCCTCTTGAGCACGCTTTTTCGCTTCTTCTTCAGCTTTCTTTTCTTTTTCTTCCGCTTCTTTACGCGCTTTTAATTCGGCTTCTTGTTTCGCTTTTAATTCTGCTTCTTGGCGAGCTTTTTGTTCAGCTTCTAAGCGTGCTTTTTCTTGCTCCGCCGCAATTTCAGCTGGATCGCGTTTAACAAAAGTTCGTTTTTTACGAACTTCTACTTTTATTTCTTTGCTTTTGCCACCACCGCTCGACACATTTAAGGTTGAGTGCGTCTTACGTTGCAATGTTAACTTTGTTGGACCTTGCTGAGGTTTTAAATGAGCAAGCAAAGCTTCTTTCTCCTTTTGTGTGACAGTGTCTGTTGCAGATTTCTTCATACCTGCATCAGCAAACTGTTGCAAAAGTGTTTGCACTGGTGTATTGATTTCTTGAGCCAGTGTTTCTATTGATACTTTGGTCATGTATTACTTTTCCTCAATTATTCATCTGCAAACCAACAAATATTACGAGCAGCCATAATAAAATCGCCAGCTTGTTCGTTTGTTATACCCTCAATTTCAGCTAAATCATCAGTACCTTGTTCTGCTAAATCTTCCAAAGTAATGATGTCATGTTGTACTAATTGATAAGCTAACTCTTGTGTCATACCAGGTAGATTTAGCAAATCTTGAGCTGGTTGTTTTTCGCCACTATTTGCTAGTGCAAGTGTTGTTAATGCATCTTTTGCTCGCGTTCTTAATGCTTCAACAAGATCTTCATCAAGTTCTTCAATTTCAAGCAATTCGTCAACTGGCACATAGGCAAGTTCCTCAAGTGAGGTAAAGCCTTCTTCAACTAATAGCTGTGCAAGCCCTTCATCAATATCAAGATGTTTCATCAAATTATTGATTGCAGCAAAAGATTCTGCATGATGTTTTTCTTGTAAATCTTCGTTACTCATCACATTTAGTGTCCAGCCAGTAAGCTGTGAAGCTAAACGGATATTCTGACCATTTCGACCAATGGCTTGTGGTAAAGTTTCAGCATTGACGGCTACATCCATGGTGTGTTTGTCTTCATCAACAACAATTGAAACAACATCTGCCGGCGCCATAGCATTAATTACGTATTGTGCAGGATTATCGTCCCATAAAACAATGTCAATACGTTCTCCACCAAATTCATTAGATACTGCTTGTACGCGCGCACCACGCATACCAACACAAGCACCAACAGGGTCAATACGACGATCATTACTACTAACTGCGATTTTAGCACGTGAGCCAGGATCACGTGCCACGCCTTTGATGTCAATCATCTCTTCACCAATTTCAGGGACTTCAATACGGAATAACTCTTCCATCATTTCAGGGTTTGAACGGCTAATGCATAATTGTGCAGGTTTATTATTTTGTTCTACAAGATATAAAATACCACGGACACGATCGCCTATGCGGAAGTTTTCACGCGGTAACATATCATGGCGTGACATCATTGCGTCTGCATTGTTACCTAAATCAAGAATCACGCTATCGCGATTGGTTTTTTTGACAATTCCAGTCACAATATCACCAATACGATTTCTAAACATGTCAATGATCATTGCACGCTCAGCTTCGCGTACCTTTTGTACAATAACTTGTTTTGCTGTTTGTGTGGTTATACGGTCAAAAGCAACGGATTCAATTTGCTCTTCAACGTAATCGCCAAGTTTAACAGATGGGTCTTCGTATTGTGCAGCGTCTAATGTCATTTCTTTAGTTGGTTGCGTAACTTCATCAACAACAAGCCAACGGCGGAAAGTGTCGTAATCACCTGTTTTATGATCTATTTTAACAACAACGTCAATATCAACATTATGCTTCTTTTTTGTGGCCGTTGCTAATGCGGTTTCTAAAGCTTCGAAAATTTTATCACGCGTAAGTGCTTTTTCGTTTGATACAGCTTCAACAACAGCTAAAATTTCTTTATTCATCCTTTACATCCGTACTCTATTTAAGGTTAAAATTAGGTACAATATTCGCTTTTTGAATATTACTAAAAGCAAATACTTCATCTTTATCATCTACAGTTAATGTAATCATTTGGCTATCGATAGACTTAATTCGTCCTTTCCATTTACGGCGATTAGCAACAGGTATACGTAGACTGACTGTAACTTCTTCACCAATAAACCGCTGATAATGCTCAAGCGTAAACAAAGGTCTGTCCATTCCTGGTGATGAAACTTCAAGATTGTAAGCATCTTTGATCGGGTCTTCTACATCAAGCACCGCACTGATTTGACGGCTTGCATCAGCGCAATCATCAACCGTAATACCATTTTCACTATCAATATAGACTCGTAGTATAGGATAACGACCACGAATATATTCAACTCCGACTAATTCAAAACCAAGTGCATTAACTGGCTCTTGGATAATATCGGTTAATTGTTGTTCTATATTAGCCAAACAAACCTCCACAGCAGAAAATAAAAAAGGGCATAAAGCCCAACATTCTTTTTAAACTTACGCTTAAATCACTACACGAAAAAAAGCCTCGACATGCGAGGCTTACATTCAAAAACTAACTATAATGAAGCCACTTTATTCGAACTTTCAGACAATAACAGGATAAATTGGTTTATGAATGAAAATTTAAGTGGTTGCGGGGGCTGGATTTGAACCAACGACCTTCGGGTTATGAGCCCGACGAGCTACCAAGCTGCTCCACCCCGCGATAGATGAATGAGAATTATACGGCATTTTAAATAAAATGCAACTGCAAATCACACTGATTTTATCAGTAACCTTAAAATTATTAAAAATATGCTACACGTCAATTTTAATATATATACCACTTAACTTAAGCATAATTTTTTAACTTATATTGGCACAATAATTCCATTCTCAAGCCTATTATTGTGCCCACTATTTAGTACTATAAAGTAATATAAATTACTTGCTAGTTGCCTGTTTCATTGATTGAACAAATTTGGCTAATTGGTTAAGCATTTGTTCAGGATTGTCGAGGTTTTTCTCAATAATTTTTACTGTTGCCGATCCGCTAATTGCCCCAACTGCACCGGATTTAATCGCTTCGCTAACTTGATTCGGTTCTGAAATACCAAACCCTTGTAACGCAGGTGGAGCGCCAAACTCAACTAATTTTTTGATCAGATGGGTAAGCGGTTTGTTAGCTCGATTTTCAGCACCAGTAACACCTGCTCGTGATACCAAATAGGTATAACCTTTGCCTTGCTTAGCAATACTTTGAATGACTTTATCATCAGCATTTGGTGGACAAATAAAAATCGGTGCTATATTGTATTTTTCGGCGGCCACTGTAAATTCTTGTGCATATTGAGCTGGCAAATCAGCAATCAATACTGAATCAACTCCCGCTTTGGCACACTTGGCATAAAAGTCGTCGATACCATTTTTGAAAACTAAATTAGCATAAATAAGTAATCCTATTGGAATATTGGTGTATTGCGCTCTGACATTGGTTAAAATTTCAAAACACTTTTCAACTGTTATTCCTGCTTTAAATGCCCGAATATTGGCATTTTGAATAGTTGGACCATCGGCCATAGGATCTGAAAATGGGATCCCTAGCTCTAGTGCATCAGCGCCAGATTCAATTAAAGTTTGAATGATTTTAAATGACAGTTCTGGCGTTGGATCACCAACTGGAACAAAAGGAACAAAAGCACCTCGTTTTTCGGCTGTTAATGTTGCAAACAGTTTTTGATAACGGCTCATTCTATTTCTCCTTTTGCTTTTAAAATATCATAAACGGTAAAGATATCTTTATCGCCACGCCCTGACAGGTTAACTATTAGTAGCTGTTCTTTAGTTGGATTTTCTTTTATCATTTTCATAGCATAAGCTAATGCGTGTGATGATTCTAACGCAGGAATAATACCTTCATGTCGTGATAATGCTTTAAATGCATCAAGCGCTTCATCATCAGTAATTGAAACATAATCAGCACGACCAATACTATCTAAATACGCATGCTGTGGACCAACTGATGGAAAATCTAACCCTGCCGATATTGAATAAGATTCTTCAATTTGTCCTTCTTCCGTTTGCATCATCGGTGATTTCATACCGAAATAGATGCCAAGCTTACCATGTTTTAACGAAGCTCCATGTTCGCCACTTTCAATCCCATGACCTCCTGGCTCTACACCAATTAATTTGACGGATTTATCATCAATAAAATTAGCAAACATACCAATTGCGTTTGAACCACCACCAACACATGCAATTACTGCATCAGGCAAACGCCCTTCTTTTTCAAGGATTTGTTGTTTAGCTTCACGGCTGATCATCTGTTGAAACTCACGTACAATAGTTGGAAAAGGATGCGGACCTGCTGCCGTACCTAACATATAATGCGCTTTTTCATAACTGCCAGACCAATCACGTAATGCCTCGTTACACGCATCTTTTAAAGTCGCTGAACCAGTTTCAACTGGGATGACTGTTGCGCCCATCAACCGCATTCTAAATACGTTAGGTGCTTGGCGTTTAACATCTTTTGCACCCATATAAATTCGGCATTTTAAGCCAAGTAGTGCGCAGGCTAAAGCCGAAGCAACACCATGTTGCCCTGCACCTGTTTCGGCTATAATTTCAGTTTTGCCCATTCTTTTAGCAAGCAATGCTTGTCCTAAAACTTGGTTAGTTTTGTGCGCACCACCATGCACTAAATCTTCTCGTTTTAAGTAAAGCTTGGTTTTGGTGCCTGCCGTTAGATTTTTACATAAAGTTAATGCTGTTGGTCTACCAGCATAGTTAACTAATAAGTCGTTAAACTCTTTCTGAAAGTTTGGATCGTTGACTGCAGAGATAAAAGCATCTTCAAGTTGTTCAAGCACTGGCATTAATATTTGAGGAACATATTGCCCACCAAATTCGCCAAAGTAAGGATTTAACTTAGACATAACTATTCCTTTTTTTTTAAATAAAAATTAAATTTGTTCAAATACAGCTTGGATTTTTTGTTTATCTTTAATTCCTGGGGATATTTCAACACCAGAGTTTAGATCAACGCCTATCACCCCAGTTGCTAAAGCTGACCTTATATTTTTTGAGTTAATACCCCCTGCTAGAATGACATTATTTAAATTATGATTAGTGAGCATTGTCCAATCAAAACATTCACCTGTACCACCATCCCCGTTATCAAACAGATAACGTGAGATTAAGAGATTATTATGTTCAGGAACGGTGCTACCAATACTTAATGCTTTCCAAATTTGGCAAGTTCTGGGTAATTCTTGGCGCAATGTTTTGATATAGTTTGCATCTTCATCTCCATGCAGTTGCACTGCATATAAAGATAACTGTTTTGCTATTTGGCATACGGTTTCAATATCTTCATTTCGAAATACACCAACCCAATTAAGCGGTGCTGCAACAATAACTGTTCGAGCCTTAATTGGCTGTATATAACGTGCTGAATTTGTGACAAAAATCAAACCACCATAAACTGCACCAGCTTGATAAGCACTAACAGCATCTTCGGGACGTGTTAAACCGCATACTTTATTTTCGCCTAACATCACCTTACGAATTGCCAAAGTTAAGTTTGGTTCAGACATTAACGCACTGCCAATTAAGAATCCATCTGCAAAACGACTCAGTTCTTTAACCTGATTGTGAGTATAAATACCCGATTCACTAATAATAATGCGATCGTTAGGAATTGATTTGGATAAGGCCTTTACCCGATTTAGATCAACCGTCAAATCCCTTAAGTTACGATTATTAATACCGATTACTTTCGCACCCAGTTGGATGGCTCTTTCAACTTCGTTTTCAGTACTAGCTTCTGTCAATATCCCCATATTGAGCTTATGAGCAATGTTACTTAGATGACGATATTCATCATCCGTCAATACAGATAGCATTAATAGTACTGCGTCAGCTTGATAATAACGTGCCAAATAGATCTGATATTCATCAATAATAAAGTCCTTACAAAGTACAGGTTGCGTAACTTCATTTCGAACTATGGGCAAAAATTCAAAGCTACCTTGAAAATATTTTTCATCAGTCAATACTGAAACTACTGAAGCATAATCTTTATAAACTTTAGCAATAGCGGCTGGATCAAAATCATCCCGAATCAATCCTTTTGATGGCGACGCTTTTTTACACTCTAAAATAAAAACCGTTTTAGGTTGATTTAACGCTTGATAAAAATTGCGATCACTAGGGAATATCGCTGATTTAAAGGTATTAATTGGCTTTACTGCTAACTGCTCAGTTAACCATGTTTGTTTATCTTCAATGATTTTTTTCAATACTGTTGCCATTTCAACATTTTTTACTAATGCTGCAATTGCCATGTTATTCTCCACTTATTATCTTGCTGCTAGTTGTTGTAATAATGCATAAGGTTTACCACTTTGCATCATTTCAATTGCCCGTTGTGCATTTTGTTTTAAATTTGACTCGCCAAATAAGCTCATTAACATCGCAACATTAGCGGCAATTGCTGATTGGTGTGCTGGTTTTCCGTGACCTTGTAAAATGGCAATTAACATATCACGATTCTGCTCAGGTGTACCCCCTTCAATATCTTTTAAGGTAAATGTTGGCAAGCCAAAATCGTCAGGTTTAAGCGTAAAATAACGAATTTCACCATCTTTAACTTCAGCAACGTCAGTTTTACCATGAATAGCAACTTCGTCCATTCCTGCACCATGCACCACATAAGCATGTTTATAATTAAGCATTTTTAATGTTTCAGCAATCGGTTGGATTAAATCTGGATGATACACGCCTAATAAAATACGTTTAGGACGAGATGGATTAATCAATGGTCCTAACACATTAAAAATGGTCCGAGTTTTTAATTGTTGGCGTATTGGTGCTGCATGGCGAAAACCTGAATGATATTGCTGGGCAAATAAAAAGCACACGCCAAGTTCATCTAATGCCTGACGAGATGTTTGTGCTGACATATTTAATTTAATGCCTAAGGCAGAAAGCACATCGGAAGAGCCTGATTTACTTGATACACCACGATTACCATGTTTAGCCACTTTATAACCTAATGCTGCAGCCACAAAAGCACTAGCTGTTGAGATGTTAATGCTATTGGTGCCATCACCCCCAGTACCAACAATATCAGTAAAATCATAATCTGGAGAATCAAAAAGATCGGCATTCTCAAGCAATGCTAAAGCTGCCCCTGCTATTTCATCCGGTTTTTCACCACGAACTTTCATACTAATTATTGCGGTAGCCAATACAGTTGGTTCAATCTTACCTTGAATAATTAAATTAAATAGTATTTTACTTTCCTCTTGTGTAAGGACTTGCCCTAAATATAATTTATTAACAATAGGTTGAATATTGTACTCTTGCTTATCAACAATAGCTTCCTGTTTTGGCTTCTCTTGTTTTTGTGGAGGATTTAGTGCCCATTTAATAGTTTGTTCTAATAATTCTACACCTTGAATGGTTAATATCGATTCTGGATGAAATTGAAAACCACAAACCCGATCCTCATCATTACGAACTGCCATTACAATATTATTGCAAAGCGCATTGATGGTTAGTGTTTTTGGAATATTTTCACCTTTTAAAGAGTGATAACGAGCCACCGGTAGCGGATTTGGTAATCCTTTAAACATCGCTTGCTCATCATGCTCAATTAAAGATGCCTTACCATGCAAAATATCGCCAGCTGGCACAATCGCTCCACCATAGGATTCCACAATAGCTTGATAACCAAGACAGATACCAATAATAGGCAATTTACCTTTTAAACGTTTTAACAGTTCTGGCATGCATCCAGCGTCACTTGGCGCTCCTGGACCTGGTGATAACATTAAAATAGGGTTTTGCATTTGTGACAATTTTTCAATAATTACATTTGCAGGGATAGTATTTCGATAAATCGTCACACAATGCTTACTATTACGTAATTGATCGACCAAGTTATAAGTAAAAGAATCAATATTATCAATAAATAAGATATTAGCCATTAGAATACACCTTCTACATTATGCGCTGCCATGATAGCTCGAATAACTGCACGTGCTTTATTACGTGATTCATCAGATTCTGATTGTGGCTTTGAATCTAGCACCACACCACTGCCTGCTTGTACTGTCGCTATGCCATCTTCGACATAGGCACTTCGAATCACAATACAGGTATCAAGATCGCCATTCGCGGTAAAATAGCCAACAGCACCACCATAGCTACCACGTTTAACTTTTTCTGATTCAGCAATTAATTGCATCGCACGAACTTTGGGTGCTCCTGTTAATGTTCCCATATTCATAGTGGCTTGATAAGCATGAAGCGCATCTAAATCACTGCGTAACTGACCAACCACACGCGAAACTAAATGCATCACAAAAGAGTAACGATCCACTTTTAACAAATCTTTGGTATAACGGGTACCGGGTTTACAGATACGCGCTAAATCGTTGCGAGCTAAATCAACTAACATTAAGTGTTCAGCCAGTTCTTTTTTATCGGTACGCATTTCGAGTTCTAATCGACTATCTAAATCATAATCAATATCGCCATTAGCAGTTAAACCTCGTGGACGAGTACCGGCAATTGGGTAAATTTCAACTTGATTAGTTGCTTTAGTATACTTAAGTGCACTTTCAGGTGAGGCGCCAAATAACACAAAATCACTATCTTGCATATAAAACATGTAAGGGCTTGGATTATTGTTTTTTAATACCTGATAAGCCGATAATGGCTCAGGGCAAGGTAATTTAAAACGCCGTGAAGGTACTGCTTGAAAAATTTCCCCCTGCTCAATTGCATCTTGCATTTTTTTGATAATTGTATTGAAATCATCATCACTTTTATTACATGTCACATCGATATTAGTAAGGGACTGAGTATGAATGGCTTTCATTGTGCTATTTAATATTGCTTGTAAATTAGTTAACCGTTGCGTTAAGCGCTCAGTTTCTTTTGAATCAGAAGTGAAAACCGTCGTTTTTAAAATGGATTTATGATCTTTATGATTTATTTCTAATATTGTTTCAGCTAAATAAAAACAGAAGTCTTGACAACGCTGCTCAGTTGGTAAATTAGGTAAGTTTTCAAATCCAGCGACAAGGTCGTAACAAAATAGCCCACCAACAAAAATCGCATCTTGACCACATTGTTCAGGGATATTCACAATAGTCAATAATGTGCGTAATGCATCAAAAACTGATAGCGACTTTAATCTTGAATCTTCATCTTGCATACTATCAATAGTGGGAAATACCAATTTAAGTGTTTGTTCATCCACTTGTACATTATCTAACTTGTCTGTAAAAGCCTGTTGTAATAAAGGTAATAGCTTTTCACCATTTGTGGTCAATGCCTTAAAACTCACTTCATTATTTATTGCCGAAATACGTAATGCACTATCGACAATCATGACACTTTTAATTCCTTGCTTATTATCAATTTCGGCTGATTCTAGTAACAACGTTGCCGGTTTACTATCGCACAATTGATAAAACACTTGAGTTGGATCTTGATAATAACCGATGGTTTGGGTTATTTGTGTTAATGTCGGCTTATTCATTGTTGACTCTCTACATTTAAATTTTTATTTAGCTGATTCGTTTAACATCCAAAAACTAAAAAACCCGCATAAAGCGGGTTGTGTAAAAAAGACAATACATCATTACATCACCCGCAAAAGGTAACGCACCACCAACCAAAGCGGGTGAATTGACGAGTAATAAGATGTAAATATTGTGCTTTCATAATTTTATCGATTAAAAATAAATTTTGTACTATTAAACTAGTTTACTAGCACACTGTCAAGAGATTATTTATTTTTAAAAACAAACTTCTCATTTATAACTAGGCAAAAAATTTAATAATCTATAAAATGGTTGACTCATTTTTATTATAAAAAATTATAAGGATTTTTGAACTATGCCAGTATTTTATATCGTCATTGGTGTTATTGTTTTGCTTGCGTTAATTACTGTCTTAAAGGCAATTACAATTGTTCCCCAAGGTTATCAATATACTATTGAACGTTTTGGTAAATATACCCATACACTTGAACCCGGTTTAAATATCATTATTCCGTTTATGGATGGTGTTGGTCGTAAAATTAATATGATGGAGCAAGTACTCGATATTCCATCACAAGAAGTCATTTCAAAAGATAATGCTAATGTGCAAATTGATGCTGTTTGCTTTATCCAAGTACAAGAAGCGGCAAGGGCTGCATATCAAGTAAATCAATTAGAGCGTGCTGTCATTAATTTAATGATGACTAATATTCGTACTGTTTTAGGTAGCATGGAATTGGATGAAATGTTATCACAACGTGATCATATTAACTCTAAGTTACTAAGTATTGTCGATGAGGCAACAAGTCCATGGGGAATCAAAATTACCCGTATCGAAATTCGAGATGTTCGCCCACCAGCAGAATTGATTGCTGCGATGAATGCGCAAATGAAAGCAGAACGTAATAAACGTGCCGAAATTCTTGAAGCAGAAGGTGTTCGTCAAGCAGCGATTTTACGCTCTGAAGGTGAAAAACAATCTGAAATTTTAAAAGCAGAAGGTGAAAGACAATCTGCCTTTTTACAAGCCGAAGCGCGTGAACGTGCTGCCGAGGCAGAAGCAAGAGCAACTCAAATGGTATCCGATGCTATTGCTGCAGGTAATATTAATGCTATTAACTACTTTGTTGCCCAAAAATATACTGAAGCATTACAACAAATTGGTTCATCGGATAATAGTAAAGTGATTATGATGCCACTTGATGCGTCAAGTTTAATGGGTAGTATTGGCGGTATTGCTGAGTTGATTAAAAACACGAAATAAAAAATCAATTTTTATACTTAAACATAGTGTTTCCTGAAACTTTTTAACAAAATCTATAAACGCTATGTTTAAGATTTTTACTGAATGTATTATAAAGGTAATCAACAATGACTGATTTTTTTATGGTTTTCTATAGTTCGCCCCATTGGGTATTTATTGCTTTAGGCGGTATTTTGCTGATTATAGAATTACTTGGTACTGGTGGATACGGGCTTTGGAGTGGGATAGCTGCTATTATTGTTGGTTTAATTGCTTGGATTTTACCTCTTTCTTGGCCAATTTTATGGATTTTATTTGCAATTCTAACGCTTGTATCTGCTTATCTTTGGTGGCTTTGGCTCAAAAAGCAAGGTAAAGATAAATCAAGTAAAGGCGAAATCAATCAGCCACAACAAGATTTAATTGGTATTAAAACAGTTGTCACAGATGCTATTGTTAATGGCTCAGGTCGGGTAAAAATCAAAGATGGAACATGGTCGGCAAGATGCGTTGAAGATCTTAATGTTGGGCAGCGTGTTGAAATTATTGCTGTGGATGGTTTAATTTTAGATGTGCTACCTATAAATCAATAGTTTTTTGCTAGTTATAAAAATAAATAGGGCGCATTAACAATGCGTCTTTTTTATTATAAGAGCGAAAAATGAATTACAAAAAAATGATTTTCATTGGGGTATATGTCAGAAATTACTTTTTTCAAATCACTCAAAGTCATATTCTCTTGTTGGGCATGGTTTTCGGTAAGTTGATCAAATGTAATTTGTGTAATGTTAACTATTTTAATTGTACAAAAATACTCATCAGTTTCAAAAGTTCCAACACGAAGCTTATCACCAACTTTAAAATGTGATTCACTCTTATCTCGAATGGTAATGACTTTTAAACCAGCTAAAATATCAGACTTAAAACGTTGATAAAAAGTAATATCATTTTGCACAGCATTATCCTATGTGAAAATTACCCAAATTACTTAACAAGTATTAATCAAGCAAAGTAAATGTTTGCTTGTCCTGAGTTGTCGAATCACTACCGATATACACATTAAATTTTCCTGGTTCGGCAACATATTGCATTTTATTGTTCCAGAATTTCAGCATATCATATTTAATCACAAATTTTACTTGACCCTTAGTGTGCGGTTTTAAAGTAATATTATCAAAACCAATTAACTCTTTCACTGGGCGGCTAACCGACGCTGTCACATCTTGCAAATAAAGCTGGACGGTCTGCATACCTTCTCTATTTCCTGTATTTTCAACATTAACGGTGACAATAATTTCACCATCTCGATTCATTTTAGTACTTGATAACGAAAAGTCCATCGCAAAATTGGTATAACTCAAACCAAATCCGAAGGGGAATAACGGCTCATTAGGACTATCAAAATACGAGGTTGTATATTTGCCCATATTTTCCGTACCACGAGGACGGCCTGTATTCAAATGGCTATAATAGACTGGGATCTGCCCAACATTATAAGGAAAAGACATGGGCAATTTGCCCGAAGGGTTATAGTCACCAAATAGCACATCGGCAATAGCATTACCACCTTCGGTTCCTAAAAACCAAGTTTCAAGCATAGCATCTGCTTGAGCATACTCTTCAGATAATGTTAAAGGACGACCATTCATTAAGACAATGACCAAAGGTTTACCTGTTTTTTTCATTGCTTTAATTAATTGTTTTTGAGTTGCTTGCAAAGATAGATCTGTTCGACTTGATGACTCATGAGCCATACCTTCTGCCTCACCAACAAAGGCAATAACAATATCAGCTTTTTTAGCTATTTTCACCGCTTCTGCAATCATTTTATCGGCTGGTCGATTATCAAATTTAGTTGTTTCTCCGTATAAATTTAAAAACCGATATAAATTTTCATCATCAGAAAGATTGGCACCAAATGCATAGCTAATTGATTCAGGATTTTTAACTGCATTTTTAATACCTTCTAATGGAGTTACCGCTAAATTAGCACGCCCAGCTCCCGACCAACTCCCCAAAATATCACGTTTTGAATCAGCTAATGGACCAATCACCGCAATTTTCTTATTTTTAGCTAGCGGTAATATCTCATTCTCATTTTTTAATAACACAATACTGCGGCGTGCCACATCACGAGCTTCTTCACGATGTAATCGATTATCAGCAAACATTGTATCGATATCTAATTTTGGATCTAAATTACGATTAGGATCACTAAATAACCCCATATCATATTTAAGTTCAAGTACATGACGACAAGCTTGATTTATTTCATCTTCTGTAATGGCACCTTCTTCGACTAATTCAGGTAAAAATTGTAAGAAATATTCATCATTCATACTTATATCAATGCCAGCTTTAATCGCAACACGTACAGCATCTTTCGGATCACTAGCTACGCCATGATTAATAAGTTCACGAATAGCCCCATGATCACTGACAACAACACCATCAAAATGCCACTGATTCCGTAGCACTTCGGTTAACAACCAATGATTCCCCGTTGCTGGAATACCATTAACGCTCACTAACGAAACCATAACTGCCCTGCTACCTGCATCAATTGCTGCTTTATAAGGCACAAGATATTCTTGGAACATTTTGCGTTCGCTCATATCCGTACTGTTATACTCACGCCCTGCTTCAACTGCGCCATAAAGTGCAAAATGTTTTACTGATGTCACCAATGATTTTTTATCGGCAAGCGATTGCTTTTGCATCTTTTCAACAAAAATCCGCCCAGCTTCTGAGGTTAAATAAGGATCTTCTCCAAACCCTTCAGACACACGCCCCCATCTAGGATCACGTGTAATATCAACCATTGGCGCCCAAGTTATATTTAATCCATCCGAGGTAGCTTCGTCAGCTGATACTTCAGCAGCTTTTGCAATTGCACTACGATCCCAAGTGGATGCAATACCTAAATTAATTGGGAAGATAGTTCTATGTCCATGAATTATATCAAAACCAAAAAATAGAGGAATTTTATTGCGAGATTTTAGAGCACGCTCCTGCATTTGAGAAAGGTCAGGTTCGACAACAGTATTAAAAATGCCACCAATTTCACCTGCTTCAATTTTATCAAGTACTTTATCTAACGTTAGATCACCACCAACACTAATTAGGCGCAATTGTCCCGCTTTTTCTTGAAGCGTCATTTTTGATAATAGATTATCAATAAAAACTTTCTTTATTTCCTTTACTTCGCTATTAGGTTCTTGTGCAAACAAATGCCCAGAAAAGATAAGAAAAAATAAATATATAGCTACTTTTTTCATCATAATAAATATTGTTATAATTAAGAGGATAGACAAGCAGACAGCATAACGTATTTACAAAAAATCTCGTTTTTTTATCTACTTACATTCAGGTTTAAAACATCATAATAGTTATTGCATCCCCTTATTCAAACACTGTCTTTTCTGAAATTTTTTACAAAGTTTAAGGGATAATATTGCCGACAATTGTTGGCAATATCAACTCAATAACACATTAATCTCTAAAATTGGTAAATTGAAACGGTTGACCAAATTCGCTATTTTTAACCAATGCCATAGTAGCTTGTAAATCATCACGTGATTTACCTGTAACACGGACTTGTTCACCTTGTACTTGAGCTTGTACTTTAATTTTGCTGTCTTTGATCGCTTTTACAATCTTTTTAGATAGCTCTTTATCAATACCCTGCTTAAGCTTAACCGTAATGCTATAAAGTTTACCGCTGTGCTCCATTTCTTCAGGAATTTCAAGTGCACCACCATCAATACCTCGTTTAGCTAGCTTATCGCGCAGGATATCGAGCAGTTGCTGTACTTGAAAATCAGATTGGCTTGTTGCTTTAATCGTTTCATTTTTTTCATTTAATTCAAACGATGCTTCAACATTTTTAAAGTCCCAACGAGTAGCTAACTCACGAGTGGCATTTTCAACACCATTTTTAACTTCTGGCATTTGAGTTTCTGAAACGATATCAAAAGAAGGCATAAATTCTCCTCTTCTAATGGTTATAAAACTAAAATTATCTAGTTAATAAATAGAATAATCGTCGCCTAACAATAATTTAGACGACTTTAAAATATAAGCGTGAATTAATCGATAGTACGAAGCAATTCATTGATACCTACTTTACCTAAAGTTTTAGCATCAACTTTTTTCACAATAACTGCACAATAAAGACTATATTTGCCATCTTTTGTCGGTAAGTTGCCAGAAACAACTACTGAACCAGCTGGTACACGTCCATAGTGAATTTCACCAGTTGCACGGTCATATATTTTAGTACTTTGACCAATAAATACACCCATTGAAATTACGCTACCTTCTTCAACAATAACGCCTTCAACAATTTCGCTACGTGCACCAATAAAACAGTTATCTTCAATAATGGTTGGGTTAGCTTGTAACGGTTCTAAAACACCACCAATACCAACACCACCCGATAAATGAACATTTTTACCAATTTGCGCACAAGAACCAACTGTCACCCATGTATCAACCATCGTACCTTCATCGACATAAGCACCAATATTGACATAAGATGGCATTAATACAGTATTTCGAGCAACATAGGCACCTTTACGAGCAATAGCAGATGGAACAACACGGAAACCTTCTTGTTGGAATCTTGCTTGATCATATTCAGCAAATTTTAATGGCACTTTGTCATAATAGTTAGTCGGACCGCCATCAATCAGTTGGTTTTCGTTAATACGGAAAGAGAGCAAAACCGCTTTTTTTAACCATTGATGAGTTACCCAATCACCATTGATTTTTTCTGCGACACGCATTTTACCACTGTCTAATAAAGCAATGCATTGGTTAATCGCATCACGTGTAACTGTATCAACATTTGACGGTGTAATCTCAGCACGACGTTCAAATGCTGCTTCAATAATAGTTTGTAATTGTTGCATCTCAAGTTTCCTTTAATTTATAGTCCGTTAGCAAATAATAATTAGATGGACAGTATAATATAATCTTTCTTGCTTTTTAAGTGGTTTAATCAAAACACCACAATCAATATCCAAGCAATCAAAAACAATCGAAATCTTAGTAAAGTCATAGGAAATCACAAAAAAACAGAAAAATAAAAGCTTTAATAAAAATCAATACTTTTTCTGATCACTTTTGGGATGTAATTGCACTGCTTTTTAACACAAAACAACTCACAAAAACCACCTAAGGCTATGTTATTTGTCTTATTCTCGCGTCAGACAAATTTGTCTGGAACAAATTTGAACATCTGAGCACAGAGAAGATGGCCTCGAAAAGGCGAGTATCAGGATGATACGAGAAGCGCCGTAGACACATTATGCGCTAAAGCGTGGGATTGCAAAAGGAGTTCACTCTAATTCCCCTTGCTAGGACATATTCAAGATAGCTATTTTATTCCCCAAAGGTCAATACGTCCGAAACCTTGCCGAACTAAAATAGACCACAGCTTTAAACCGCCACAGCGTAATACTGGACTACCTGCCACGCTTTCTGCGTCGGCGGCGGGGGGCGGCGCTATTGTGGCTTTGCCACAACGGCGCAACCCTAAGGGAAACGCCCCAACTTACGCTGGGGCTTTATTCTTTTTTATATTTTCCTCTCTGGCACCATAAACACTTTCCGCGCCCTAAGGATCAAGAACTAAACGCTAAAAACTAAGGTGCGGTGCAAGCAGCAGAGAAGCTGTAACTGTTACCGTTGCCGTCAACGCCGCCACTAGTAGAGAGAACATGGAAATTACGGATACTTGTGGCATCACTCGTCCAGTAGTTGTTGCTGATGAAACCCGTATCAGCATAGCTGTTCATATTACCCCACTCCGTGAAAAAACCTGCTCCTACATGACGTCTATAATAAAAAGTACCTGACGACGGCATCGCACCATCTATGTTATTTATACATGGGAACCTACTACTATTTACATCACACTTCGCATTGGTTAAATCACTTACCCGTGACAAACGATAACCCAAACTATTACACCATGTGGTTTGATTAGAAACGCTAGTTCTTTGAGCCCCCCGATTGACGAACCACTGCTTTAAGACAAAGCCATATCTCACCCCATTACCACTTCTATCACTTCCCACCAACTCAAATGTCTGTGGCAAAGATGGCACGGTAATTTGACTAGGATTAGAATTGCTCCACAAGCTTCTTGCCTCTGGACCATTCAACGTTACCCGTGTTACATTCTTGGATTTATCTCTAATCCAATTATCATATCGTACAGTACTTCCCCATGGGTCTATAAATGAACCTGAACGCGGCCTAACCCAACTCACCGTTGCCGTTATATCACCACGTGTGGTAACTGTCCAACTAAACTGACTTGCATCTATCCCAACTATATCCAAATCAAAATACAATCTATCTGCACCTGTTGTTGGAAAATTTAAACCGTAAGATGATGGATTTGTTGACTGAACTAAAAAACCCTTTGCTGGATTCCACATGCTAGGTGGACCTGCATAATCGCCTGTACCTTTATTTAGATTTGGCCTGACCGCACAAATAACGGGCTGTGACGGTAAAGTGATATAATACTCCGCTGTTCCTCCACTAAAAGTACTACTATCTGGCAAACCATATTGTGTAGTTAAACTACCTC